>JALXBG010000102.1 GCA_026991605.1 Sulfurovum sp. | reverse complement strand
TTTTATGATTACTAGTGCATAATTCGTGTTATATTAAAAGGGGCAGTATGCTATTTGGGTCTATTAGTTATCTTAACCTCTTACCCTTTCAAGTTTTCTTAAAACGCTACATCTCTAACAATGCAGCGAGTATGTCCTTTCACTACAACCGTGCCGTCCCCTCCACCATCAACAAGGCACTCAAACGTAGAGCCATCAACGCAGGCTTCATCTCTTCTGTGGAGTCTCGTAAGTGTAAATGTACAGACTTAGGCATCATCGCCCATAAAAAGGTTTACTCTGTTCTGCTCCTTGAAGGCAACAACCAACCAGACCCAGCTTCTGCTACTTCCAATCAACTTGCAAAAGTATTGGACTTACGAGGTAAAGTCCTCATAGGTGACGCTGCACTCAAATACTACCTAGACGGAGGCAAAGGCTTAGACCTTGCCCAAGAGTGGTATAGTAAAACAGGTTTACCTTTCGTTTTTGCAAGACTCTGTTACAACAAACATGGTAAAAGCATAAAAAAACTGGCACATACTTTTGCAAATAGCAAAGTAAAAATACCCCAATACATTTTAAAACGTGAAGCAAAAAAAAGAGGGATTACGCCTAAACAACTTACTTGGTACTTGGAGCATATTTATTATGAAATGGATTGGAAGGCTAAGAGGTCTTTAAAATTGTTTTTAAAAGAGAGTAGATAGATATGCACAAAGAACAAAAACTTTTAAAACTTTATGCAAATAAAGGTTTAATTATTGATAATGAAGAAATTATTATTTTAAAAGAATTTTGTCTTGAGTATATTCAATCATGTAAAAAATCTCAACTGTTAATTCTTGGCATCGATGGATATATTATAGAAAATACATCACTCAAAGTAAATCTAGTTGAAATAGTAGATTTTTCAAAAACAGAAAAAAATTTACAAAACTGCTACAACCTTGCTGAAAATTTTATTAGAGATATGCTAAATAATGGTACAAGTGATGGTTATATATTTACATTAAGCGAAAGCTCTACCCTATAGTAGCAATCGCCTTTTCAATACGTTTTATCGTCTCATCTGTACCCAAGATTGCCATCACTTCATCCATACCAGCACCTGTCATGCTTCCCATGAGGCTAACGCGTAGAGGCATACCTATCTTACCAAAGCCTATCTCTTTTTCCTCTACTATCTTTTCCATAACAGCATGGTAAGCTTCTTTTGTTGTCGGTTGTGCAAGTGCTAGCATATCTGCGAAAGTAGAGAGTATCTCTTTGGCTTCACCCTTAAAGGCTTTTTTCGCTGACTTTTCGTCATAACTCTCAGGGGCTATAGTCAAAAGTTTAATTTGTTCTGCCAACTCTACAAGGGTTTTACCTCGCTCTTTGGTTGCAGTAAGGATGATAGAGGCTTTTCCATTACCCTCTAAGTCTACACCGAACTCTTTAAGTAGTGTAATAAGCTTTTCATCTGATGCTTCTTTGATGTAGTGGGCATTAAGCCAAAGGAGTTTGTCTAAGTTGTAGTTAGAAGAACTCTTGTTAATGTCATTTGGGTCAAAAAGACTTATCATCTCTTCTAGACTAAATATCTCTTGGTCACCATGACTCCACCCCAGACGTACAAGGAAGTTGAGCAATGCTTCTGGCAGGTAACCCATAGCTTTATATTCCATCACATCGGTTGCACCGTCACGCTTAGAGAGTTTTTTACCCTGCTCATTGTTGATCATCGCAACATGGTAGAAGTTTGGCAGTGCAAATCCCAATGCATTATAAACAACTATCTGCTTAGGTGTATTATAAAGATGGTCATCTCCACGAATGACATCGGTAAGTCCCATTAACGCATCATCTATGGCTACCACGAAGTTATAGGTAGGAGCCCCATCTGCACGTGCGATAACAAAGTCATCTACCTCAGTAGCATCTACAGAAAACTCCCCCTTCACACCATCAACAAAAGAGATACGCCCCTCTTGTGGTGCCTTTATACGAATAACTGGGTCAATACCCTCTGGAGGTGTACCATCAAAATCACGGTAACGCCCATCATAACGTGTACGCTCTTTTTTTGCCATCTGCTCTTCACGTAGTGCTGCGAGTTCTTCTTTTGACATATAACACTTATATGCCTTACCCTCTTCAAGCAACTGGTCAATATACTTTTTATACAAATCAAAACGCTTAGATTGATAGACTACCTCACCATCGTGACTCATCCCTACCCATTCAAAGGCTTTTAAGATAGCATCTTTAGCCTCTTCTGAGTTACGTGCCATATCTGTATCTTCGATACGCAAAAGAAACTCACCTTTGTTATGCTGTGCTGTAAGCCAAGAAAAAAGAGCGGTTCTTAAACCACCAATATGTAAATATCCTGTAGGAGAGGGTGCAAAACGTGTGACTGTCATAGGGGTACCTTCGTAAATAAATTATGTGATTGTAGCTAAAATGTGGTTAATACTTTTTGGTGAATGAGGTGTGTTAAAAGATGGTGCGACAAACATCGCACTCTATCCTCGAAGAGGACGCTTGCGTTTGCGATGTGCAGGAGTGCCATTTTTTAACACTCCGAATAATTAGTTCTTCTTTTTAGACTTTGTTTTCTTCTCTTTTTTAGCTTTAGTCTTTTTCGTTTTTGTTTTCTTCGTCTTTGTTTTTTTGGACTTACTTTTTAACTCTTTCTTTTTTTCGTCCGTTGTTTTTATCTTACGTTTCTTGGTAGCTTTTGCTTTTGTATCTTTTTTTGTAGACTTTGCTTTTTTAGCTGTTTTTTTCTTCGTTGTTTTTTTAACTTTTTTCACATCCGATGCAGACTTTACACCACCACGTACATTGGCAGCAGTCTGCTCACCTATACCTTCAACACGCTGTAAATCTTCAAAAGATTTAAACTTACCTTTGCGTCTCTCTTTGATAATAGCAGCAGCTTTCACTTCACCAATACCATTTATCTCCATTAACTCTGTCTTGGATGCACTGTTCAATGCAGACAAACTCATACCAAATAGTGTCGTCGTAGCAAGTATTAAAAAACCTGCAATTATTTTTTTTAACATTCTTTTTCCCTAATGTATTTATTATGTTAATTATAGTTGTCTATAACAGGAATATTATAACAAATTTTTCTTTTTGTTTACAATACAATTAATGACTCCAATTACTAATCTTGACTAGAGTATAATACTTATAAAAAGTATAAATTATGATAAATATTTTTCTCCTTTCAGCATTTATCTCTAGCCTAACACTATTATTAGTCATTTTCCTAACTCATAAATACAATTTTTTTCTTGACAAAAGTGACACAGATAAACCACAAAGGTATCATGAAGACACAACACCTAGAGCAGGTGGTATTGGCATATTAGCAGGATTAAGTTTAATACTAATGGGAGGATTTGGAATTAAACTTATACCCTCTATCATTTTTGCATTCTTTAGTGGTATTTTTGAAGATTATCATAATTCACTGAGTCCCAAAATACGCTTATTCTTACAATTTATTGCGGCAATAACAGCTATCATTTTGACCAATTCCGTTGTAACATATTTGGGTTTAGGCATTACATTACCTTATTGGCTAGGCGTCGTGTTTAGCCTTTTTGCCATCGTTGGCATGATGAATGCGATTAATATTATTGACGGATTTAATGGCTTAGCATCAAGTGTCATACTTATCATTCTAATTTCTTTTGCCTTTGTCTCATACCATCATCATAATATAGATCTACTTTTTTTCATATCTACTATAGCAGGATCAACTTTTGGATTTTTCATTTTAAATTTTCCAAAAGGAAAAATATTTTTAGGAGATGGAGGAGCTTACCTTTTAGGATTTATTATTGCTATTATTGGTATATTTTTAGCAAGTACATATAAAGATGTTAGCCCATGGTATACACTTGCCATTTTTATATATCCAGTTTGGGAAGTTATATTTTCAATATTTAGAAAATTATACATAGGATTATCTCCTATGCAACCGGATCGTTACCACCTACATATGCTCATATATAGACAAATAACAAAAAATAATCCCAAAACAACAATTTTTATCGTATCCTTTCTAATTCCTAGTAGCTTTTTCTCTACTATCTACTCCAAAAGCTCAATTGCCAATATTTTCATTGCCGGTATTTTTATCCTTTGCTATCTCAGTCTCTATGCCTATCTTTGGAAAAAAGAAAGGAACAAGGACAAGTAGCATTTTTATATCTTAAGCCTATAGATACGTGTATATGGTGAAGTAACCACCAGTTCATAAAGTTCTTTATCATACTTACCCAATATAAACATTTGCACATATGTTGATTTAAATGTTTCAATATCCATAACGATAAAACGATTATAACTTTTCATATAAACAACTGCATATTTTCCATCCACATGATAAAGTTGTGATTGCAATTGAATTTTATTATCGTTAGTATTTTGTGTAGCAATAAAATATTTAACATCACCCTCCATCTGCCCTAATTTTAGTCTACCCGTTTTACTATTAAAAATAATGCCATTCTGAAATCGCAATATACCTTTTTGATTGCTAATCGCTACAGTAGGATAAAATACTATTTTTCTGAGGGCTTTCCCTGTCATTAAATCTAAGTTTCCAAATACAGAAACCGTTGGAAAGATATTGAGCATTCGGTAAGGTAGATATAAATAAATATCACGTGTCTTTTTAGGTAACGGGTATGTGCCATTTTCCAATTCTGCCAACAAAATATTTGGATTAACTTGATCTTTTTTTCCATTTTTAAAAAGTGTATCTGCGATAACACTATAATTAGAATCGACATAAGTTTCAACAGCTACTCTACTTAGACGAGCAGCCAACTCAGGAGAAGACGTTTGCATTATTTTAGAGATAATAAAATTATCATTTTGATGCTTTCCACCATCTATAATAGTATTTGTATTTGAATAAAACCATATAGGATATCCATAATCCCACCAAGTAAGCGTATAGTCTTTACTACTTGAAATACTTTTTAGTTTTTCTAAATCCTGTACTTCAGATTTATTTAAAACTGTTGGTACTTTATAAGCTATTATGTGTTCAATATTTGGAAGCAACATAAAAGCGGTGAGTAGTGTCATCGAAACTATATAACTACTTTTTTTATTTGAAATCATTGTAATCACAACATGAAAAAGATAAGTAGCTGACATCGCAGCTATTGGCACGGCATATACTGTAAATCTAAGTCCCCCAGCTAAAGCAAAAGCTCCTATACCTACAAGTGGTAATGCTAGTATAAACGTTCTATGTTTTAGGACTAAAACGATATATCCGACGAGTGAAAGTATAACACCAAGTTCTGAGCCAGAGATACGATTGGCAAAGGTTTGAAAAGGTATTTTTCCTGCCTCTCTAATAGTCTGATGTACTCCATAAAAGTGCAATCCCTCTACTGATGTTCCAGTAGTAATATAACTCATTACTTTTCCAACAATCAACCCAAACACATTGCCAAAATACATAAATAACATCAATAAAATAGCAGCCGCTATGATTAATTTTTTTTGTGCTATTGTTGTTTTTTGAAAATACATATAAAGAACAATCAATATAATAATCGTTGCAATATAATTGAAAGGAGCGGAAATTGGTAAATGTAAAAGTGCAAAAAACACCAATATCAGCGAATAATACGTATTGGTCTCTTTGCGATGATAAAAAATAAGGTATGCCGCATAGATAATCCCCATCGCGTATACTATAGAAGCTCCGGCATCATAGAGGAAAGGATATATTGCTATTGCTATAGCAGCATAAAGTGCAGATTTTAAATTAAAATCAATCGTACTTTTCATAAGAAAATAGAGTATAAACATAGGAGCCATCGCAGAAAACATATCAGTATCATAATACCCTGTCATCGTACGGTTATAATAGCTCCAAGCAATACTTCCTAAAAGTGCAGCAAAGAAACCCCATGTAACTTGCCCATAAAGCCTTGCAATAAGTATAATTGGAACAACCACCAAAGAAGATATGACTGTTGGCATATATAAAATAACTGTTTCCAAAGAAAATGGTGTTATTTTTACCAAGAGCACGGTAAAAAATATTGTTGCATTCCCCCACATATTGCGTATACCTGGATTATGTTCATGTATCCCATAAAGAATATTTTGTGCTCCAGCAGCCCATGTATAGCCATCATTGGTATTTATCATCAACTGATTATTCCAATAAAAATTTGGATTATCTTGAAATTGATATACCCATATTATACGTACAGCAAATGAAAAAGCATATGCTATAAGTATAAGTCCCCATAGTTGTAATTGGGTTATATTATAATTATTGTTTTTCATTATTTTCCTTTAATTAAGTTCTTATTTTACTATATATTTTCTTGAGTAAATATTTGGGTACTAACCTAGCTGTAATCCTTATACCTACATTTCGTATGAATTCAAAACTATTGATAAACCCCAATTTCAAAAGTTTTTTTTGTAGAATTACTTCATTCATAGCATATTGAAGCCCCCCTCTTCTCTCCAATTGTGCATAACCAGCTCTCATATTTACTAATACTTCTTGTATATTATAAAATTTAGCTCCCTTTTGCATCATCCTTACCCAAAGATAATAATCTTCAAACCAAGTCATATCCTTATATCCACCAGCATATTGTACTATTGATTTTTTATACATAACCGCTGGATGATTTAGTGGATTTCGTTTTTTTGCAAATTGTACTAAACGTTGATGATTCTCTGGTAATCTCCTATAAGATACTATATTATTTTCCATTGATTCAAATTCACTTACCCAAGAACTACATATATCAATATCACTATTTTGAAATATTTTTAACTGTTTTTCAAATCGATTTGTAAGTGCAATATCATCCGTATCCATTCTTGCTATAAGTTCATGGCTACAGTTTTTAAGTCCTATATTAAGAGCATTCCCCAATCCGACATTCTCTTCTATCTTAATCACCCTAAGAATGTTTCCTAATTTTTTCTGCCAAAAAGCTATTTCTTGATATAGCTCTCTAGTAAGCCTTCCATCTTGTACCAAGACAATTTCATTAGGTCTTACTGTTTGATTATCCCAAATAGATTGCATAGCTTTATTGAAATAGTTAGCCTGTTCTTTATAGTATATGGATAGTAAAAGAGAAAATTTCATAACATTCTTGACTGTATCGTTGTGTATATTTTATCTAAACTACTCATAATAATCATTTGTGACTCTGTATCTGATGTATATATATTTAAAAATGTTTTTATATCAATAGAGGAATGCTTTACATCGTATATATAACAATCCTTATCATAAAGCGTAAAATTTTCTATAATACTACTTAAATACATTATAGGATATTCTACCTCAAAAGGTGTTGTTGCACTTACAAAGAACTTATCATCTATTTTATAATCAAAATAATCTTTAGGGTGTTTTTGAATAAATACATTTGTAGGTCGATATTTATGTAAAAATTTATATATTCCTTCTTGCATACTTTTTAAAGGTTGTGTATAAATTACAATAGTATAAGATCTATCTGTATTCCTTTCAAAAAAAGTTTTTTTATATTCTTGAATACTTAAATTACCTTTATATCCATATTTCATTAATATAGTTTCATAACGTTTAGCATATAAAATCAGAGTATTCATTACAGGGGGGATACTTATATACCCAGGATGTTCAGGATGAATAACACCATGTTGTACTTCATAAGAATTTAATATATTTACAAACTTTTCTCCCATAGGAATAACTGCACCAGTATAAATTTTTTCATTTTTTTTCCATAAAATAAAAGACAGGAGTTTTAAAAAGAATGCATCACCCATTGCAATTTTAATATATTTATTTAAACCTTTGTCTAAACCTATTATCTCTAAATGCTCTGCTATATTTATATATTTCTTATAAAACAAAACAAACGAAATTTTGCGACTTATCAAGCGTAAAAAACTAAAAAAATCACTACTAATATAATTACCTTTATAAACTTTTTCTTGTTCTGGGTTTAAAAAAAGTATTTTTTTAGTGTTTTTTTCTTCTTTATATATCTCTAATAACTCAGATCTTTCCATTAAGAAAAAAACTTTATCATATTTTTTTTGTGTCAACAAAAATTTTATTGTAAAAATAAAACTTTTAAACATAGTACTTAATCTTGGTCTTACGATTCTTCTTTCAGCCATGATCCCCGTGTTAAGTAGGGGTTCTCGGCAATGTATCCATAATGGATAATTAAATAACTGATATTCCCAAAGAGAATATTTTTTCTCAAAAGTAACCAACTCATTCATAGACAATTTTTGCAAGACTATACCTTATGCGCATATTTTAATAAACATTGTGTTAAATTTTTTATATTAACCTCTTCTCCAAATGAAACACCTACCTTATTTCCAGGATTAAGGTAGGTAGGAAATGATACTTTTTCTATGGCATACAAAAAAGCATTTACCTTTTGCATTTCTACTTTGTATCCTTTTTCAACAAGTCTTAGTGCCTGTTCTAAATCTTCTATCTGTTTAATATCTAACACCCCATGACACAATCTATACCAAGCATATCCAAAACTAAGAACAGGTTTAGACCTAATAACTGCCTCTAATCCTACAGTCCCCGTAACAGTAGCTACCGCTTTTGCATTATCAATCAAATCAAAAGAACTTAAATCATTGCGAACAAACTGCACATTTGGTAGAGCTGATACCTTTTTATAAAAATCTACATTTCTCCCTTGTTCTCCATAAAATTTTTCAGAAAATTGAGATATATGTTCTTTAACATAAAGCTTCCATGTTTTTGGAATAGCTACAGAAAGCATATTTATCATTAACCATTGATCTACAAATACTCCTCCTTCTGGAGAAGTTGTTTTTTCAGGCTGATAATGTAGGGCAACATAAATATAAGGTTGTGTCAAATCTACTTGTATTACTAAACTATTGTATTTTTTTTCTAAATTTTTCTTGAAAAAATACCCTTTTACCTTATACTTTAATAAATCCAACTTAGTAATATTGTTGTCATTAAGACTATGAGAGCTTCCTCTTTTATATGCTGTAAATATTTTATTTTTAAAAAAACGTTTTAACTTACTAATATTTTGTAGTATTTTTTTGATACTCTTTTTTTGAGTTATATCTTGCATATAGTAAGGTAACGCCTCCTGATAAGAATTTCTATTTTTATTTAAATAAGTATTCGCAATCTTGTAATGAGAAGTAGAACTATTCTCTAGACACTCTTTATATACTTCTTGTAAATACTCTGGTATTGTATTGATAGATGAAGATAAAAATGTTAATCCTTCTATATGAGTTGGAGTAAATCGAATAACTTTTATATTATTTTCAACACATACTGCATATAATAGATATTGAAAAATTGCATGTGGGGACTCTGTAAAAACCACAAAATTAGGTTTTAATACATTCACTGCGTTTATCCAATATTCCAACAACTCATAATATAGTTCTGTTCTCTCAGTTAAATTAAATGCATAGGCAGTAGGATCCATCCTATCCATCATTTTAAGTGCAGTTTTTTCATAAAAATAATACTTTATTAAAGTTTTTTCATCTAAGACTTTTTTATTAATTGGCAAATTAATATTTGTATAAAGTCCACGAATGGAATCAATATATCCTTGGGTAATGGTCAAAGGAAAGGCTTTATGTATAGACTTTTCATTATGGGGTGTAGTAATCCAATAAATAGGATTCCAACTTCGTAACATCTGCATATTTTTTGCTACGTCTATCCATGCATTTAAGTCACTTGTTGCATAAATAACTCTCATACGATAACTCTTTTATTCTCTACTTTAAATACTCTATTGCACTCTTTTAAAATCTCTTGTTTATGAGAAATAATGATCAGTGTTTTATCTTTGCAAAGCGTATATATTTCCTGCATTATTTTTTGTTCTATTTTTGCATCTAATGCTGATGTTGCCTCATCTAATACCAATATATTGGGGGAAGAATATAGCGCTCTTGCTATAGCTATACGCTGTTGTTGTCCACCACTTAGTAGTTTACCCATCTCACCCACTTGTGTATTAAGTCCCTCTTTTTCATCAAACATATCCCACAAATTCACTTTTTTAAGGACATCAATAAGTTTATCTTTATCATATTCTCTAGCAAACACAATATTCTCCCCAACTGTCCCATCAAAAAGATAAATAGATTGAGGAATATATCCTATTTGTTTTCGCCATGAAACAATATTATTTATCGTTAATTCTTGATTATCTATTAAAATAGCACCACCCGTAGGGAAATTAAGTCCAATAAGCATATCTACAAAAGTACTTTTCCCACTTCCGCTTTCCCCAATAACACCAATATTCTCCCCTTTTTGAATTGATAAATTAATAGTGTCTAAAACTTTTTCTCCATTTTCATAAAAGAAATTCACATCTTTAAATATAATATTATGGTTAAAATTAAGAGATTCTTCTCCCAAATGTTCTCCCTCATATTGTAATTCATTATAAATTAATTCTACTGCTTGCGCATAAAACATAATTTTATTATAACGTACAATAATACGATGAACGGAAGGCAACAATCTATAAAGGGCTAAAATATATAAAGATAAAATAGGCATCCACTTAGAGATATCTGCATTATATTTCCAAACTAAAAATGATACCAATAAGGAAAGTAATGCAAAACCTAGACCATCTAAAAGTAGCCGTGGAATGTGTGAAGAAGTTTCAAAAATAATGTTGCTGTGTACAAGTTTTTGACTTACTCCCGTAAAATTTTCAACTATTTTTTTCTCATTTGAAAATAGTTTAATTACTTTAAAATTTCCAAAACTAGAAGACAAAACATCATAAATACCGCGTTGATAAACTTCTCTATCTTTTCCTTTTGTTTTAATCAAATGAGTAATTTTTCCTAAAATAATACCTACAACAAACAAAAGTATAAGCGAAAGGAATAAAGTACTTTGCCAATCAATATAAAGAAGAAGAGAATAAATAAATATAATAACAAAAATCTCAGAAATCATAACCAATAAAGATGAAATGACCTGTGTATAATAACTTGCCTCATTTATAATAATTTTTGTTAAATGACTTGTATTTAAACTATTGAATTTTTGATATGGGAGATTTAAATATCCTTCAAATAACCTTTTGCTTATAGCAAAATATCTCCCCTCTGAGAATTTTGAAAGCATATAATAATAAAACATATTTATAAGGCTTCTAAACACATAAAATATACATAATAGTATCCCAAAATAAATGACAAATTTGGAGTTAGAACTCATATTAAAAAAATCATATAAAGCTGACATATATTTATTCTTTTGAATAAACTCAAAATCACTTGCTGCTGATATAAAAGGCATAAGAATAGAAACAGCAAATGTTTCAATAAGTGAAATAAAAATAGAAAAAAAGATTAACGCAAGTAAAAAATTTTTATCATGTTTTGAGAGTAGTGCATTTATTTTTTTAAACATATTTGACTACTCTTCTATTCTATCGCCAAATTTATATGACTTCATAGATACCTTACCTAAGATATCATTCAAATACTTAGGATGCAAACCATATCCAGGTCTCACCGAACGAACATTTTTCTCGCTAAATACTTCACCCTTTTTAATATCTTCAGCCACATAAAGACTACGACTAAACTGACGAGATTTTCTCTTATTCTCTGTCATAGAATAGTCCACCCTACCAAGTAACTTCTCAGTATCTCGAATAGCTTTGACCATCTGAGAAAACTCCTCTTTGTCCATGGAAAAATCAGCATCAGCTCCACCAATGGATTTATCTAAAATAAAATGCTTCTCAATTATCTTCGCTCCAAGACTTACAGCAACAATAGGAGCAAAACTTCCTAAAGTATGGTCTGAAAAACCACTAACTACATTAAAAGTTTGGGCTAAATTAGGAATCATCTTCAAATTTGCTTCCTCTAATGGTGCAGGATAAGCAGAGGTACATTTAAGCAAAACGATATCATCATTTCCCTCACTCCTACACATATCTACAGCATCTTGTATCTCACCAATTGTTGCTATTCCAGTACTAATGATAATAGGTTTTCTTTTACTTGCTGTATAGCGTATTAGCTCATAATCTGTTATCTCAAAAGAGGCTATCTTGTACGCACTTGGATTAAACTGCTCTAAAAAATCTACCGCTGTTTTATCAAATGGAGAAGAGAAGATATCTATGCCTATCTCTCTAGCATAGGAAAAAAGCTCTTCATGCCACTCCCAAGGTAAATAGGCTTCTTGATACAAATCATAAAGTTTTCTATCATCCCAAAGGGTACCACCTTTGATAACAAAATCCTCTTTATCGCTATCTAGTGTCAGTGTATCAGCCGTATAGGTCTGAAGTTTAATTGCATTTGCTCCTATCTCTTTAGCACATTTAATGGTCTCTTTTGCTATTTCTATTTTACCACCATGATTGGCTGAGAGTTCTGCGATAATGTATGTACCATCTTTTTCTAAATCAAAATTACCTATTTTCATCTATTCTCTCCATTACAATCAGTGAATCTTGTTTATCTACTTGCTTAAAATCAAACTTTTCATAGAGTTGTATAGCTGAAAAATTATCTTCAAGTACTTTAGCTACTAATTTTTTGAGTTTTAGTTCATTAAAACCATACTCAAGTATCTTTTGCATCAACAAACTACCCACTCCTTTAAGCATTGGCTTAGCATAGAGTCCTATCTCTGCTTCTAAACTATTTAGATTTATATTTGTCAAATCTATAACACCTACGGCTTGACCATACTGCTTGACAACAAAATAAACCCTATCATTTTTTTCTTTAAGTGACTCAATATAAGAGATATGATTTTCTAAATCTATTGGCTCTTTATCAAACATCCATTTTCTAATAGATGGATGATTTCTCCATGATAATACTTCAACTTTTTCATCAAACGATAAATCTATAAAGTTTATTAATTCAATGGCTATCTTCTCTATCTTATTTTTTTGAAAACTATCCACTACCTTATAGCCACTCTTCCGCAGATACTCATAAATATCCTCTTGATTCTTAGCCGTTTTAATCGCCAAAAAAGGTAACTCCATAAAATAGATTTCATTAACCGTTACGCTAGGAGTCACAATAGCAAATCTGCTCTCATTCATCAATTTGGCTATTTGAATAGAGTTAATATATAAATGAATCAACTCATTATCCCCTATATAAGCTTTTAAAGCATCTAAATTATTATTAGCTATAGTGGTAACAATGGCTACTTTAAAATAGTCTGGAAGAAGTTCTAAAAGTTGAATATTTAAATTTTGAGTATCAGCCCCACCCATCGCAATAAAAATATCATAAATTTTCTCTCGTTTTATCTCTTTTTCTTGATAAAATTCCTCTCTCAAAAGCGTATGTTTAACCCCACATCTAAGCTCACATCCCTCAGGAACTAAATCTTCATATCTCTGCTCATTTGCACTTATATTATGATTAAGCAGTATATCACAATAGTGTTTCTCATACGTATCATCAAATGATAAAATAGTAAGTTTTGGATTTTGGATTTTTAGCTCTTTTTCAAAACCACAATCTATCTCGTAATGGTCTATAACAAGCATATCTATTTGAATTTTTTTGATAAGTCTATCAAGTTCTTCAGGGCTATTTGTGTTTAAAATCTCTAATTGATACTCAGCTTCAATTATCTTATGGTTAATGTTCCCCACTAAGTCCTGTGTAGCAAAGATAATTTGACTATTCGGGTACTGTTTAGCAAGAACTAAATCTCGCATAATATGTCCTATACCAATAGTTGATGAGGAGTCAGCTCGAAAGAGAATTTTATGCATGATTCTTCTGTTCCTCTAAAACACGATACATAATCTCCGCCCTCTTCCAATCCTCTAAAGTGTCAATATCCTGTACCAAATGACGAGGTAAAACAATAGGAATAGACTCTTTTCCAAACATAATCTCATCAGATTCTTCATTTAATTTTGTCCAATAGAACTGTCCTGCATCTTGATATGCTTCTTCAAGGTCTTGTGAACGTGTCATATAATGCTCAGGCATAAACATTTCACAGCGTCCATCTTTATCTATTTTAAATGTTCTTTGAATTGGAAAAGGCATGGATGTTGTAGAAAATGCATGAATGGCAGTAGAGTTTTTTAACTTTTCAAACCCTTCAACCAAATATTTTTTTTGAAGTAATGGAGCTGTTGCATAGATAGTACAAGCATAATCAAACACCTCACCTCTATCTCGTAAACACTCTAGGGTATGAATAACAACTTCATCTGTTCCTGTAAAATCATCTGATAGCTCTTTAGGTCGAATAAAAGGAACATCAGCCCCATAAGCTTTAGCAATAGAAGCTATCTCTTCATCATCTGTACTTACTACCACTTTATCAAAAAGTTTTGAACTCAATGCCACCTCTATAGAGTAGGCAATAAGAGGTTTGCCATGAAACTTTTTAATATTTTTTCGAGGAATTCTTTTACTTCCACTACGTGCAGGAATCACAGCTACAACTTTAGGCATTTAAAAGCTCAAAAAGTGTCTCAATCACATACTCTTGCTCTTCATTACTTAATTTAGGAAATATTGGTAAAGAGAAACACTCCTCATAGTACCTGTCCATAACAGGAGTATCTTCATCACCATAACCCAAGCTTTTATAATAAAGCTGTTTATTGATAGGAATATAGTGTAGTTGTAATCCTATACTTCTTTCTCTCATCTTTACAAAAAGCTCCTCTTTACTAAGAACAAGTTTAGAAAAATCTACTTGAACTACATAAAGATGATAAGAGGATTTACCATCATAAGTATAAAGGGGTTTTATTATACTATTTTTAAAAGCTTCATCATACCGTTGTGCAATCTCAATCCGTCTTGCAATAAAATCATCCAATTTTTTAAGCTGAGAAAGCCCCAAAGCACACTGAATATCAGTCATACGATAGTTAAAACCAAGCTCTCTCATCTCATACTCCCATGGTTTCATCTCAGGCGTTTTTACCATACCATGTCCTCTAAGAGTAATCATCTTTTCATAAAGTACTTTTGAATTGGTTGTAATGGCTCCACCCTCACCTGTGGTTAGATGCTTAACAGGGTGAAACGAGAGGATTGAGACATCAGAGTTCTTACAGGAGGCTGACTTGACCTCTCCCTCTTGTGCTCCAATAGCATGAGCATTGTCCTCTAATACAAGAACTCCATAGGTTTCTTTTAAGAATTGTAACTTTTTTTGATTAAGCATTCGTCCAGAAAATGCTACTCCATAGATAGCTTTGATAGAGTTGTCGTTTTTAAGTATCTTCTCACAAAGGTCAAGGTCAATATTTCCTTCCTCAGCGATATCGACAAATATTGGCTCTGCTCCCGCATATAAAATAGCATTCGAGGTTGCCAAAAAAGAGTTTGGGGTGGTTAAGACTCTATCTCCTTTTTTTAAAAGAGCCAAAGAGGCTAAATGAAGAGCTGCCGTACCATTTGCTACAGCAATTACATACTGAACATTACAATAGTCACTTAATGCCTTTTCAAACTCTTGAACCTTTGGACCAGTGGTTAAATAGTCAGAATTTAATACCTCTACAACAGCATCAATATCCTCTTGACCAATCCACTGTTTACCATAGGGAATAAAATCCATTACAGATACTCTTTTGCCATCTCTAAAAGCTCTTCATGGGTTAACCACTCAGTATTGTTTCCTGAATTATATTCAAATCCTTGCTCTACCGGAACACCTTTTTCACCTAATCGATTAACAGAAAAGTCTGACATATTTGTAAACTGGATAGTAGGTTTAATCACAAAGTGGTCATTAAACTCTAGTGTTAAATGAGAATCATCAGCAGGACACATAATCTCATGTAGTTTTTCCCCTGGACGAATACCTATAATCTTATGAGAAAGGTTAGGTGCCATTGCCTTAGCCAATTCAGTGATATACATTGAAGGAATTTTAGGAATAAATATCTCACCACCATACATCCGTTCAAAATCTTTAAGAACAAAGTTTACCCCATCTTCAAGCGTAATTAAAAAACGAGTCATCTTCTCATCAGTAATTGGTAACTCTGTTACTCCATTATCGATAAGCTTCTTAAAAAATGGAATAACTGAACCACGTGAACCAGTAACATTACCATAACGAACTACTGAAAAACGGGTTCGTCTACTTCCCACCATGTTATTAGCTGCTACAAATAGTTTGTCTGAAGCCAATTTAGTTGCGCCATAAAGATTAATAGGATTGGCAGCTTTATCAGTAGAGAGTGCTATCACCTTGTCCACATCACATGCCAATGCTGCCTCAATCACATTTTGAGCACCATCAATATTGGTCTTGATACATTCCATAGGATTATACTCAGCTACAGGAACATGCTTTAACGCTGCTGCATGGATAACATAATCTACTTCAAGCATAGCCTCTTTTAATCTTGCCGCATCACGCACATCTCCAATAAAGTAACGCATACACTTATCAGTAAATTCTTGCGCCATTTCATACTGTTTTAACTCATCTCTACTAAATATGATTATTTTATTTGGTTTATATTTGGAAAGAATAATCTGCGTATATTTCTTTCCAAAACTCCCTGTTCCACCCGTGATTAATATATTTTTATTGTTGAACATATATATACCTTTTCTAAATTAATACCTACGGTTTAAAATACCGAGGATGTCCATACTTTCATTCTTCTTCCCTAACACCCTTTAAAAACTCTAAAAAGAAAACCAAAAAGATAGAGAGCATTAAGCCTGTAATAAATGCTACGATAACAATAAGTACTTTTTTAGGCTTCACTGGTTTGTCTAGAACTTCCACTTCTCCTACTATATGCGTCTGCTTAATGCGTAAAGGAGTAATGGAAAGCTCTTTATCATAGACATTTGCTTTTAAAGTAGATATACGTGCTTGCAATGATTGTATAGTTTTTTGATTCTGACTAATCTGTATCGTATAAATTCCAGCAAGTGCAGCATCTTCAGCTGTGATATTCATAATTTTTTGACTATAGTTATCTAAAGTTTTTTCTATTTTTTCTAAATTCTGTTTAGCCGTTTCTATATCTTCTCGTGTTAATGCAATTAACTCTTTCTTTGAGTTAACATAGGTATCAATTTTCTCTTGATATTCTTTTTCTATCTTTTGGATAATTTTTTCAACAAGTGCAATGGCTTCTTCATTGCTATGTCCCTCAACAGTAACGGTAAATACACCTTTTGCTTGTTTATTTAGCCCAATAGACTTCACCTTAGGGTAATGCTTTTTTTTCTTAGATTTTACCCCATAAATATATTCTAATTTCTGTTTTATATCTGCTACATTATCTAACGATTTTTCATCTTTAGTTCCTGCTTCCAGTTTACCTACTTCTATCATAGCTTTTACTTCATACACAGGTTTGGCTGTCCACGCATAGACAGCTGCTAAAAGCGTCACTAGTAATGTTATCAATAAAATCATTTTTTTACGTCTTTTCAACGTTTGAAACAACTCGCTTAAATCTATCGTATTTTCTTGCAATTGTACTGTCTGATTATTCATTTTCACCTCTTATTTATGTCTAGTATCTTAACATCTTCATACTTATTTGTTTGCTTTATGTGTAAATTCAGGGACTATCTTTTTTAAAGCTTTAAGTATATCATCTTCACAAAGTAATTGATCAATGTCTTTATTGAGTGTCTCTATATTGTATTGAGTAGGTGACGCAACTGTGATAGACTGATACTCCGTATGCATATCACTATCATCGATAAGTAACTCTTCGTAGAGTTTCTCTCCCGGTCTTAATCCTGTAAATTCTATCTCTATATCCTCACGTCCGCTTAAGTCTATCATTTTTTGTGCCAAATCTACTATCTTAATGGGTTCTCCCATATCCAATATAAATATCTCTCCACCTTTACCAATGGCTCCTGCTTGCAGCACAAGCTCACAAGCTTCCGGAATAAGCATAAAGTAGCGCGTAATATCAGGATGCGTCACTGTAATATTTTGACCATTTTCAATTTGCTGTTTAAATTTAGGTATCACAGAACCACTTGAACCCAATACATTACCAAAACGTACTGCCACAATATCTGTACCATGTCCATTTGAATTCTGAGCATAAAGTTCACAAATCCTTTTTGTAGCCCCCATAACATTGGTAGGACGTACTGCTTTATCTGTACTGATAAGAATAAATTTCTCCACATTATTCTCAATAGCCACATCAATAGTATTTTTAGTGCCAATAATATTATTAAGAATTCCCTCTTCCATATTGGCTTCAACCATAGGTACATGTTTGTATGCTGCTGCATGTATCACTATTTCCGGATGGTACACTGCAAATGTCTTTTGAAGTTGTTCTTTATGTACAACCGATTGCATCACACACACCACATCTGCTTTATCACCTATCTCCTGTTCTATCTGGTAAAGGTTAAACTCACTGTGGTCAAGTAAGATAAGTTTTTTTGCTCCAAACTTTACACACTGCCTTACAATCTCTGACCCTATGCTTCCTCCTGCACCAGTAATAAGAATGGTTTTATTTTTGATAAAAATAGAGATCATACCCTTATCTAAATCTTGAGGATGTCTGGCAAGTAAATCACTGACTGAAACTTCTTTTAACTGTGAAGAAAAAGGTTTATCTATAAGTATATTATCCATAGAAGGCAACACCTTAATTTCATAAAAATAATCATTGAGCCGTTCGTAAATTTCTTTAATGCGTACTGTAGATGCTGAAGGCATCGCTATCACAAGAAGATCCAGTTTTCTATCTATCAATTTGGATTTGAGTTTTTCTTTTGAAATAATAGGTATACCATCAATACTTCTTTTTTGCAAAGAAGAATCATCATCGATAAAATACTTGACTTTATAGGCTGTAGGAGAAAATTCTTCTGCCAATTTCAAGCCTGCTTTCCCTGCTCCATAAATAGCCACCGTTTTGGTTTTTGATACCTGACTCTTGTTGATAAAAAAATAGTAACCATACATCAAAAAATTAATAGCAAAAAGATACACAAAAAGTTCTGCAACAAAAAAACTGATATAGACTTTACCATAAAAAATAGGTACGTACATCGCAAATGCCACAAAATAGACGATACTCTTCATGAGAAATGTTTTTTGGGATGCTTTACTCCAAGAGAGAGAAAAATCTTTAAACATAACCACAGAGGCAATAAGTCGCAGGACAATAACAGTAAGAACAACTTTGAGAAGAAATGGTTGATGAAATATCCAAAAAGTCCAAGAAAAAGTAAGAAAAGAGAGACAAATAATGACCAAAATGTTTAAAAAACGTTTATCTATATGCATCTATTTTTATCCTCTGTCTCACTTCTATTCTTTGCGTATTATATACTATTTTATGTATTGGATAGATTAGGTATAAGGGGTGTAATGAGGGAAACCTTTAGGTGTCTCAAATAAAATATGTTTAAAGTTTTTATCCCTTTTATGTTTTTCATACATTTTTATATAATTAGGGTTTCTTCTTCTTCCTTTCCAGTAGACATTTTTATGAAAAATATACTTAATAACAAAGGCAATATCTGCACGGGCATAGTAACAGATGGGGCTGCCGGTTATGTTATTTGCTTTATCATTTTTAAGTCTCTCCCCTATCTCTTCTATCTGTTTAGAAGAAAGATTAAACCCAACCTTTCTCTCATAAAAACTATTTTTGATTGATTGTATATTTTTATAATAGTTATGATGCATTGTATCGGTATACCTAGAAAATACCGTCACCAAAATCAAAGATGACAAAATAAATATATGTGTATATTTAAAATTATATTTTTGAAGTACATAGTAAGTAATCATTGGGAGCAAAACAAACAATGAGGCACTGTAGTAAAGTCTGTTAACTACCATTGTTTTGGTAATCATAGAAAACAATCCTCCACTAAACTGATAAAGTGGTATAAGTACAAACAAAGATGTCAATGTTATATAGATGAGCATTCTAATATTAATATGTGTATCTATTTTTTTATACATGTTCAAATAAAGTTGATACAATAAAAATAGACCTCCCAAAACACCAATAAAAACCATCAGTTCGTTGACAGAAGAAAAAGCTCTATTATAGCCATTGATAAGATATAACCCCTGTTGCATAATCTTATCATAAAGTTCAGGAAGTTTTTCTATTGAGAGATAATTAAAAATTTGAGATTTCTCAGGTTGATAATGTTTAGCCATGTATACCATTGCCAAAACCACAGGAAGAACAATGTAAAGATATCTTTTAGCCAATAGATAGATTTTATCTATAAACACCAAACCAAATACTGAAAGGTGCATCAGATAATACAAAAACTCCATAGAGTGTACTTGTAACATAAACCGAGACAACAGCACTATTTGCAACGCAAAAAACACTCTTGTCTTCCATGATGTCTCTTCAAGTAACAACACCAGTGTAAGGCCCAACATATACCAAAACAGCGGCAAGGTAATCTGATAATTGACCGAATACCACATCAACCAAACTTGGTGATAGGCAGCAGAAAAAGTTGCGTATATAGTAAGCCAGATAACAACGGACCAAAAAGAGAGCCATTTTACTGTGAGACTATTTATTGTTTTAAACGTATTTCTTATCACCACTTTCGAAAAGTAGTAGATAGAAAACAAACTTATATAGGTCTGTATCACGTGAATAATCTTCGCACGTAAAAACATTTGTGTACTGTCTATGTCAAACAAGTAAAATAGATATGCCCATATATAATGCCATAAAAACCGAGGACGTGCGAACTCTATCGATTCATAACCACCACTTGGTATCATGAAGTAAATATCATTTGTCCAGATTCCTACCATTTTTTGTATGGGGTGTGTCAGTTGTACATAAAAATCATCTATCACCATAAGATGGTAAATCATATCATATGGATAACGTAAAAAGGGGGAAGACAAAAGAACAGCTAAGAGTCCTAGGCTCATGAATACATAAAATATTATTTGTTCTTTTAATCCATGGGAAACCATTTATATAAGTGCCTTCTTAATAGCTTTAGAAATACGTAAAACATCCTCTTCTGTCATCGTTGTGCTGCTTGCCAAACACAGTCCTTTTTGAAAGAGTCTTTCGCTGGTTCCATCAAGATAAGTCTTGCATCCCTTAAATAATGCTTGCATATGCATAGGTTTCCATAGAGGTCGACTTTCAACATTAATACCTTCAAGCGCTTCCATTACTTTAACATAATCACTCTTTTCAAAGGTAAGTGCAGTCAGCCACCTGTTCCCACGACTATTTTGCAATTCTGGCATAAAAGTTATCTCTTCTATCTCTCCAAGATACTTTTTATACCATTCAAATATCTCTCTTTTTTTAAGGACTCTCTCTTCTATCATTTCCATCTGTCCCACGCCTATAGCTGCAAGTACATTAGACATACGGTAGTTATAGCCATATTCCTCATGCTCGTAATGGATAAAGGGACCTTTTGCTTGCGTACTGTAGAACATTGCTTTATCTATCCACTCTTTATTGGCACTTACCAACATGCCGCCACCGCTGGTTGTCAAAATCTTATTGCCATTAAACGAATAGACACCAAAGTCACCAAAAGTACCTGTGTGTTTTCCCTTAAATGTTGCTCCTAAAGACTCCGCAGCATCTTCTATAAGATAGACACCATACTCTTTACAAATTTGTACAATCTTTTCTATATCTGCACTCATACCATAAAGATGCGTAAGTATCAAAGCTTTTGGTCTCTTCTTACAACTTTCCAAATATTCCCTTAAAAGCTTTGTTGATAGATTCCAAGACTCAACATCGCTGTCTATAAATACAGGGTTTGCATTTTGATATAGTATAGCATTGACTGACCCTATAAATGTAAAGGTAGAAGCAAGTACATCATCTCCCTCTTTCACGCCAAGTATCCTAAGTGCTAAATGGATGGCTGATGTACCAGAAGTTACTGCCAAAGCATTAGGGGTACCAGTATAATTCTTAATACTCTCCTCAAATTTATTGACATACTCTCCCAATGGTGCGATGTAGTTACTCTCAAATACTTTTTCTATGTATTTAAGTTCGTTTCCACCCATATGTGGAGCAGATAAAAATAGTCTTTTATTCACTTTAATTCCTTTATGACTTTACAGGGATTCCCATAACATAATTTATTATTCTCAATAGAGCTTACCACAACAGAGCCTGCCCCAACTATGCAGTTTTGTCCTATTGTCAAACATTGAATGACGCTACTTCCAATGCCAATATGGGTTAATTCACCCACCTTTACATCTCCCCCAAATGCTGAATTTGGGGAGATATGTGCAAAATCCCCTATAATATTTTCATGCTCTATCACGGAGGAAGTATTAAGGATAACACCATTGCCTATCGTACTTTTTGCATTGATAACTACATGAGGCATGACAACAGTTCCTTTTCCTATTGCAACACTCGAAGCGATTGTTGCGGTATTATGAACCAATGTGACTATTTCAAACCCTGCAGATTCAACCTTCTCAAACAGTTTTTTTCTAACAGTATTAACCCCGACACCAAATACAATAGGAATACCATTGTTGTCTTTTATCTCGTCAAAAGATGGATAGTTATTTTCTCCATCATCTATAAAAATAATATTTTCATAGCCACAGGTTTTTGCTATATCGGCCACAACCAATCCATGACCACTAGCTCCGTAAATATATATACTTTTCATCTCTTTTGCACCATTATATTACCTAATTGAATAATTGTGAATGTGAACCAATACGAATTAAGATTATACTATTTTCTGTCACGGTGTATATTAGGAGCATATCTCCACCTAAATACAGTTCTCTACAACCTTTCCATTTACCAGTCAAAGCATGATCTTTTGATTCAGCAGGTAAAGATTCTCCTTCCATAGCCAATGCAACAAAACGAATAAATTTAGCATACTGAGTATCTGTCAATTTTACTTTGAGTATATCTTTTTTAAATTGTTTATGTCGTTGCAAACTAAGAGACATTTCTCTCTACCTTCAGATCATCCAAAGTAATCTCTTCAAGATTTGTACCTTCTAGTGCCTCTTTCATCGCTTTTTTGGTTGTCTTATTGGGTATCTTGGCTTCAAAAGGCAGTCCTCTTTCCAGAACAATCATACGGTTAAACATATTGACTGCCTGTGCATAGCTCATACCAATGTATTCCAATATTTCTCGTGCTTCTTTATAATCATTCTCTTCTAAACGGATGGTTGTTTGTGTTTTAGGCATAGTGTATCCTTTTTTATTAATTATATCCCAAAAGGGATGCAAAGTCAATAAGTTTTACTACCTTCAAATTTTTCCATGGTTACTGAACTATCTGAACTTATATCACTTCGTTTCATAACTTTCAAAAATGTCCTCCAGAGTATCTTCATATCTAGCCAAAAGGAGTGATGCTCCACATACCATACATCATACTCGAACTTCTGCTCCCAGCTTATGGCATTCCGTCCATTGACCTGTGCCCACCCCGTGATGCCTGGTTTGACATCATGACGTTTTTTTTGTCTCTCGTTATAGAGGGGAAGATACTCTATGAGCAGTGGCCGAGGACCTACAAAACTCATATCTCCTTTGAGCACATTAAAAAGTTGAGGCAACTCATCAAGTGAGGTACTACGTATGAATTTACCTACCCCCACCAAACGCTGGTTATCTGGCAATAAATTACCCTCTTCATCTTTTTCATTTGTCATAGTTCTAAATTTGTATATGCCAAATATTTTTTCTTTATATCCAGGTCTTTTTTGTCTAAAGAGTATCGGTCTTCCCATTTTAATGAGTATCAATACAGCCACGATAATATAAAATGGTGAAAATAATATAATTAAAATTATTGCTAGTAATATATCAAAAAATCTTTTAATCATTTACAACATCTTTAATAATTTTAATATAGCGTTCCGCTAGCTTTTCTCTGTCAAAATGATCTTTAACATATTCAAACCCATTTTTACCCAATAACAATAATTGTTCTTTATTCATTTTAGAAAATTTTTGGACAGTCTTTATAAAATCTTGTAAGTTTTCTGGTTCTGAATACAAACCACATTGTGCACTTTCTATTAATGTTCTGGTAATCCCATCTATAGTAACAAGTACAGGCTTTTTGCAACTCATATAATCAAATACTTTATTGGGATATACCGTTTTAAATGTATCTGTTTTTTTCAAGATTGCCATACAAATATCAGCAGCATTTATATAATTAACTACCTCATTTTTAGGGACAGAATCAATAAATTGTAAATTATTTAGTTTATATTTTTTTGCTTTATTTTGTAACAATTTCTTCTGCATCCCATCACCTATAAGGACAAACAAAACATCTGTATTCTGTTGCATTGCTTTAGCTACATCTATGACTTGCACTAAATCATTGGCTAAACCATGCGCTCCAAAATAGGCAAATACCTGTTTGTTATTCCATCGGTTCTGTTCTCGAATTTTTTTACGTTGGGTATCACTATTCATGATACTAAAATCTGCCCCGTTCGTAATAATCTCAATTTTACCGATGAACTCTGGAAACCTTGCTTCAATATTGTCTTTAAATGCAGGTGTAAGCACTACGATTTTTTTACTCAGCTTATATAATTTGTATTCAAGCCAATATAAAATATTTAACAGTACTTTATTATTCAATACCCCTGTAGCAACAGCCGATTCCGGCCAAAGATCTCGAACTTCTAGGATAAAAGGAACATTTTTTATTTTAGAAAGAATAATAGCAGAGATTCCGACAAAAATAGAGGGAGAAGTAATAATAATAATATTAGGTTTTTTTAGCATTATAGATTTTATTAAAGATGAAAAAGTATAGGAGAGATAGCCTATGACTCTGCCTATAAAATTGCTGTTATACCCTGCATAAGTCCAAGTCCTATATAAGGTTATATTGTCATCTACTATTTCTTTGTTAGACCATAGTTTTGGAGATATTTGTTTTCCTGTAGCATAGTGTATATTACCTGCGACAACATCAATAATAAAATTTTCTTTCTTTGAAAAAAAGCTTGTCAACTCGTTCCATCGTGAACCACCAGGATCATTTTTACCTAAAAAATACTGATGAAAAAGTACTATTCTCATTTTAAAAACTCCATAATCGTTTCTATTTCTACATCTTTATCACTATTTGTTTCTATAACAAGTTTTGCTCCAGTTTTATAACTATTATAATAATCTGAGATGTATGACGCTTCTATATTAATGGGGTAATTTGATTTTACTATGCAAGTATCAACCTTTACAGTATACGCATCTATCACCTCTATTTTTTCTTGCGTATTCCAAATCTGTTTTATATTTATATTTCTCTGTATCGATGAGATTTTATCTACAGTTTTCATCTCATTATCTTTTAATATTATAGTTCTATTGCAGAGTGTACCATACTTTTTTTGATACCCGTAGTGTTCACCTTGAAAAACATTATCATTAAATTTTAGCATTTTAGATTTAGTCCAATTTGCCCAACCAAAATTTAATACCTGTTCCATCTGATTCTCATCATCTATCATGATAGTGTTATGCCCTATCGTTCCATTGAAATTGTTTTTAAATTTTTTATCTGTATTATAAGAGAAAGACCCTGCATCACAAAATATATTTTTTCCTCTATGCCATATATCTGCATGCAGCATATCATTTTGGGCTGGTCTGTCTCTATAACTATGACAACGCGTAAAAACAAATGTATTGTCATTTTCTAATATATAATATCCACCAACATCAAATTGTTGTATTTTTTCTAGACTCTGCTGCTTAGTAGTATCAAACCCAAAAAGCTCGGATAGTGCACTGTTTCCTTTATAAATTATACTTCCCTTTGCCAACACGGAAGCAAAGTTCAAGCTTGGCCTAAAATCACGGTAGTCGCTATCAGATACAGGAAAGAGATTTGCCCCGTCATTGCTTCCGTAGTTTGGTAGCCAACCATCTTTTTGCATAAAGCTGTTTAAAAAATGTATCATTTTTTTATGTCTATCTTGTACTTCCGTTGGCAATGAAAACTCTTTTTTTTGAGCTAACATAATAACAAAGGACAAGACATCCAAAGCCAACCGCTGATAAGTAAAAGAGTGTTGAATATAAGAACCATCTCGATAGATTTGATAGGCACTCTCTTTTTGAAGATATTTTACCCCTTTTTTGAGAAGCCGCTTTGACTCATCAAACTGTTTAAAATAGAGCCCAAACAGTATTAACCCTGTAGCTTCACTAAGTGAATGGTTGTTTTTTACTGCACGCGCAGCATAGTCGATATTTGCATCGATGCGCAACACTGAAGCATAGATATTTCGAACAATTTTTGCTTCATCTTCATAAGATAAAAAGTCCCTAAAATAATCAATCCCCACCATCCATGCTATCAGGCGAAAAGTAATCTCTTGACCACATTTATAGTTAACCCCTTTAGGATAAGGGTTAGCATCGATCCACGCAACCATCTGTTTCAAACAAGCCTTGGCATACTTTTCATCTTTTGTTGCAGCATAGGCATTGATAAAACTATATACTTGTGGAAATCTTGATGCTTCCCAAATGAGTTTGATATCCCCATACTCTCCAAAATCAGGAAGTCTATTCCAGTTTAAAGTAGTATCGGCTTTTACCTTCGTAACAGGATTCATATTCCAGGCTATTATTCCTTTGTCCTGATAGTCAAAGTATTCATGAGAAAAAGCATATATTTTCCCATCTATGGCAAAATCTGCTCTTTGTAGAAATATTTTAGTGCCTCTAAAATTTTTATTGATCAAGCCGAGTTTAGGTATAGTCAACTTCGATGTTTCTATCGATGCGATTTTTTTGAGTATCTTGTCGTTGACTTTATCAAAATGACCACTCTTTTGCATCCACAGATATTTTATTCTAAAAAGTAGCCAATCTAATCCCATCAGCTTGACATACTGAAAGATAGAGCTATATTTTTGAGACAAGCTCATTTAACTCACTTTCTAGCTCACTGATAAAAACTTCGCGATTTTCTTCCAGAGATTTCACATGGGCAAACGTAACCAAAGTAGTATTTACCAAAGAGTCAAAAGATATCATTGGAGATTTAGCATTTTTGATGTTTTCTACAAATCCTACCATCTCTGCCTGATGTCCTTTATCTTGTCCCATCTTCTTAAAGTTAGGGACACCAAATCCATTTACCTTTTTGAAATTATCAAGCTCCAGCACCTTACCTTCAGAAAAAAGTGTCAATCTCTCTTTTGAAAATGATTTATTTCCTGCTGAGATATATTGTAAAGTCCCTATAGAGCCATCTTCAAATTTTAGATTTAGAATAGCATTGTCATTTTTAATAGCCTGTTCTGTCTCTTGCCCAATAGCGATTGAGTGAACACTCTTTACTTTACTGTTTGCCATAAAACTCATTAAATCAATCCAATGACATCCTTCACCTATAATGCGGCCCCCCTGAGATGGTTCATGTACCCACAAATCTTTTGGTAATGCTCCAGCGTTAACCGTCATACTCATTGCTAATGCCGAACTTCTCCCGCTAACATTTTTATACATAAATTCTGCATGTGGAGAAAATCGTCTATTAAAACCAACCATTAATTGAGGTGCTTTGTTCACCTTTAGTAACTTTTCATAAGATGCAGTTACACGAGCCAACTGTTCCATATCTACTGCCAATGGCTTCTCTACAAAGACATGTTTACCATTTTCAAGAGACTCGATGACCAAGTCTGCATGATTGTTATGTCTTGTCGTGATGAAGATAGTATTGATGCTTGTATCATGCATAAGTTCTTTATAGTCTGTAGTAGAATACTCTGCTTCAAATTTTTTACCAGCGAGTGAAGAAGAGAGTCCCTTCTCACTAGAAACAGCCACAAGTTTTGCACTGCTTTTAGCTAAGTTCGGAAGCACTATCAATTTGGTAAAATTACCAGAACCGATGATACCGACCCCCACATCACTAGAATTAACTATCTGCCCTTTTCCAAACTCAACTTTTTTTTCTATCTTTACTTTTTCAGAGTTATACTCAAGCACCACACCCAATGCCTCACGATTGTTCATAATCTCATCATATGCCTTGGGTGCTTCATCAAACTTATAATGATGTGTTAAAAGATATTTGAAATCCAACGATCCAGATGCAAGCAAGGAAAGGATTGCTTGAAAGTTTCTATTTTCCGTCCATCTCACATAACCAATAGGATAATCATTGCCATCTATTTCATAAAATGGGTCATGCTTACCTGGACCAAATGAGTTTGATACAAAAAACTCTATCTCTTTTGCATAAAAAGGAGGTCTAGGTATATCCATACCAATAGCACCTACGGCGATGATACGACCTTTTCGTCTCACCATCTCTGCTGCTTGTTCTATCGGGCCATTGGACTTGGCAGCAGCGGTAATAATAACACCATCTACACCAATCTCATCTGTGAGTTGGTTGACATAATTTATCGGATCTTCACCCTGCAGAGGGTTCAGTGCTTTATATCCATTTGACTTAGCCAAATCAACTTTTCCCTGATCGATATCTACTCCAATAACTTCACAACCATTTGCCTTTAAAAGGTCAAGTGTTATTTGCCCCAAAAGCCCCAGTCCAATCACAACGAATGTCTCTCCAAGTGTTGGCTGAGCCAATCTCACACCTTGAAGGGCCACAGATGCCAAAACAGTTAATGACGCTTCATCAAAACTTACTTCATCAGGTATTTTAGCTACAAGGTTTTTACCAACTACAACTATCTCACTATGTGCACCATTTGAAACAACTTTGTCTCCTACTTTAAACTCCGTCACGTTTGATCCGATTTCCATAACTATACCTGCACTGTTATAGCCCAAAGGCATAGGTTCCCCTAATTTTGAGAATACAGTTTCAAGTGTAGGAGCTAACCCATCTGTTTTTATTTTATCCAGTACCATTTTTACTTTGTCAGGCTGCTGTCTTGCTTTTTGTAAATATGAAGACTTACCAAACTCTAGGAGCATTCTTTCTGTACCAGGAGAGATAAGACTTCTTTCTACTTTTATCAATACTTCATTGCTACCACAGTTGGGAAGAGGGATTTCTTCTAAAAGTATTTCACCTGTTTTTAGGTTTTGTAAGAGTTGTTTCATAAGAAAAATGACCTTTAAATTTAAATATTAGAATTATAGTTTAATAAAAGTTTTAAAGGACTGAAATCAAATTTTCATGTTGATTTGAATCTTTTAGTATATAAATTAATAATAATTCTTTAAAATATATTTTAAAGCTTTTCTGTGTTCAGCAGAAATAAATGATCTATTTTCTTTTGATGTTGAGCCATGGTCAAAGTCAAAAATCTTGATATTCGGATTATATTGCACTTTTAGGTTCATTGCTTTCATGCTTTCTGCAACATACATCTCCTCACCAAATAAAAATACTGGATAATCTATAATTCCACCTTGTTTAAAAAATACTTGATTAAAAATGATAAATGACCCATGGGGTGCATATATTATTTGGGGCATATCTTGTATTTTATTATGTTTTATTTTTTTATCTGACAGTTTTACATAAAACTTAAATAAAAATGGATATTTAAATAACATATAGTTTCGTAATATTTTTCCTTTTGAAGGTTTTGTTATTATCTTTGGATTTAAATCATTATGTCTATGCTTAGATACGATTGAAGGTGCAATAACTCCAATATCTGTCCCGACTTTGGTCTCTTCAAGTTTTGAAAAGAAATCTTCCGTCATTTCTAAATCAACATTTGAAATAATGACATGATCATATGTTGAAACTTTTGGGTATTCTACAGACTCAAGTGCTACTTTGAAAGCGCCGAAGTACCCTACATTGTTACTGTCAAGTATGGTGATGTTTAAGTCCATGAGAGATATCGTATCTCGTAATTTTTTTGACTTTGTAGTTGAATTGTCTACAAGTACAATGTCTATAGTACTAGGGTTTGAATCTTGACTCTTTTGTATACTTTGCAGATAGCGTACAGTATCTTCTTCTGAGTTATAGTTTACAATAACATATAGGATATTTAGCATTTATTTCTTTTCCTTTTGTAAATATTTATAAAGAGAATAATAGAGAGTATAATTCCTGAAGCAAATATACTATTCCACATTAAAAGGCTTATAAGATAAGACATATAAAAAAAACCCAACATCACTGAAAAATATACAACAGGCACAATAGGTCTTTTCAAAATCAACAAAAGATAAAAAGCTAAATGTGACAAGACTCCCAGAAGAAACCAAAAAACCAATGTGCCATAGAGCCCAAAATCTAATATTAAACCTCTATATATAGTATAGATATTCGTTTTAATTAAATTTTCATACATATAATAATCATTATAAGTTCCGCTAGGGACAGTTATGTCCGTTCCAAAAAATTTAAAAATAGACATAAATGTATAAAAGCCAAAGTAAGGTGCATCTGTAGGCTCATATTGCAATAATGAGCTCCCATTAATATAATGGGAAAACCAATCTGAGAATGCAAAAACGTGTCCAAAAGCATAGGAAGAAAAATAGTAAATTAGTTTATTGATGACAACATCACTATCTTCTTGATAGATACCTCGAGATAAGAAGGATATTACTAAAGCGGGAAATAAAAATAAAATTATATATAATATTATTTTATTCGTTTTTTTATTTGTTAATGAGATGTCTCCTAAGTTTATCCGTGCGATTAATACGCCACTATAAAATAATACAGAGGATAAAAATATATATCCTTTAGCAGCTTGAGTAATCATTATCATTACAGAAGGTAAAAATGACATTACTATAATGAGAATAGATATTTTCAAATTTTTTGTATGTATTAATAGTATTCCACCTAGTACTACACCTATATAGTTAAAGATTAATGCAAACTGGCTAAAGACATTTGGTACAATGGAACCTGAATATCGCATAGTCATATAGCGATTCGCACTACTTAATGTATTGAACACAATATCGTATAATGAAAAACCTTGAAAATATAAATTTATAATTAAAAAAAGTATAACAATAACCTGTATACTGAAAAACACAACTTTAAGGAAGGAATTGTTATATAACAATGCTTTCTCTTTCAAAGTTAATTTAATCCTATTTGTATAAAAAGCTTTTTCCCAATCAAAAAATAGCGATGAAGCTGTAAACATAATTGTACATAATAAAATAAAAAATATTGCTAATGGTTCAGTAGGTATAGGTACTAAAATTAAAGGGAAGAATGTGTATGCAAACCAAAACAAAGAGAATATACTAGCTGGAAATAAAAAAGTACCTACATATTTTTTTACAAATACGGCATTCCCTAGAATTAATAAAGAATATAATATAGACAAAGATTTTTCTAAGATATCTATTTCCATCTATGCCTCCATATGCGTATTTTTTTTGAGGTATTGAGATATGATGAATAATAACAATAAACTTTCAGATATCAAAAAAGCCATTGCTGCACCATAGTCTTTTAGATAGACAATAAGAACAGAAGCAATAACTAGACTAAGTATTCCTGTAGTAAAAATAGCTTTCGCATAATAGGATTTCTTATTTAAGTGGTTCAGCCCCACAGATCCAAACATAAAATTCAATATTCCAACAAAAACAGCAGGCAACATAATGGCTATGACCGTAGCGATGTGTTCTATATGTGGATACGTGTTAAGTGCATTGATGTATGACCTGTTAATATATGTAATGAATAGAATTATAATAACACATAGCAACGCAAGTAACTGCACAACAGATAGCTTAAAGAGCTGTAAAAATGAATATTTGTTGGGATAGGTACTTTTTTGAAGCATTACAATAGCTTTAGGGAAATAATATTGATTTAATGGACGCATAACCGCTTGTAAACTTTTAATAAACTTTTCTGCAATAGAATAGGCTGAAACAGCTATAGCATCATGGGTAAAAACTTCTAACAATAGCACATTTGACCCCCTAAATAATATAACCGATACATTACCAAAAAAAATCTCTTTACCTTCCAATATCAGCGCTTTTATATAGGTGAAGTCAATAAGGTTTAGACTTATTTTGTATTTTATCCAAATATACAAAAAAGAAAGTATACCCGCAAACATATAGGTTCCCCCAATAAGAGTGGGAACTAAATAAATATCTGAACTATCTGAAATAAATACAAATATAAATATAAGTGTAAATACACGACTAACTAAAACAAAAAGTGCTAAAAAAACATTTTTTTCAAGCCCCTGAAAAAAGTAGGCAGATTGAAAAATAAAACTTAGCGGATAAAGTAACCATAGCAATAACAATTCAATAAATGTATTTTGGTAAAATAAATAGAATATGAAAATAAAAAACCCTATTATAAATAAAATAGAAAATCGAATCAAGAAAATATTGATAAAGACTTTTCCTAAAGTGGTAGTATTTACTTCATGACGTGAGTTTACAACGGAACTGACCCCATTTATCTCAAAACTATAGAGTGAAAATGCATAAATAATAAACATAAGTGCTTCAGTAGTTACAACCTTTGCATAGGCATCACTTCCCATGACCTTCAAAACAAAAGGAAATAATATGAGTGGGACAACAGCATTTGAAGCCTGAATAATGATGAGTGAAATGAGGTTTATACTATTTCTTTTTATCATGAATATTTACATTAAGTTTTTATAAAAATTTTTAATTTAAAACACCACAAAAATCCAATTCAGTTTTAACTTTTAGATTTTTAAATTCTTTATGTCCTACTAAAAATGTAATGATATCTGCTTCTTCTAAAGCTTTTTTATAGTTAATAATTTCAAATTCATCATATGTAGCAATATTTGGCTCAACAGCTAAAACATCAAGTCCATCCGACATAAGCCTTCTCGTAATATAAAGTGCCGGTGACTCTCTTAAATCATCAATGTCTGGTTTAAAAGCTAGACCCATACAAGCAACTTTTGCTTTTCTTCCATGGGCATTTTCAAATTTTAGTGCTGCATTTTTTATTTTTTCTATCGCCCACTCTGTTTTATAGGTATTCACTTCACGGGCTGTACGGATCATCTTCGCATCTTCACCACCTGCATGCACAATGAACCAAGGATCTACAGCGATACAGTGCCCCCCTACCCCAGCACCAGGTTGTAAGATGTTAACACGAGGATGACGGTTAGCCAGCGCTATAAGTTCCCATACATTGATGTCAAACTTATCACAAAGGATACTTAGTTCATTTGCAAAGGCAATATTTGTGTCACGAAAACTATTTTCAGTAAGTTTTGCCATTTCAGCAGTTTTTGCATCGGTACTAAGTACTTCACCACTTACAAATGTTTTGTAAAAATTCACTGTCTCTATAGTAGCTTGTTCCGTTGTACCACCCACGATACGGTCATTTTCTACTAACTCACGCATAATTTGCCCAGGTAAAACTCTTTCTGGACAATGTGCGATGTGGAGGGAAGAAGTATCTATACCTTCTTCTTTAAGTACTTCTTCTACTTTATCTGTAGTACCTACAGGAGAGGTAGATTCTAAGATAATGATGTTTCCTGCTTTAACATAAGGGGCTATAGCCTTGGTAGCTGAGACGACATAGTCTATATTTGGCACATAACCATCATGAAACGGCGTTGGCACAGCAATAATAAATATATCCGCTTCTTTTGGAATAAGTGATGCCTTTAATTTTCCACTATGTACTGCTGATTGGACAAATGTATCTAGCTCTGGTTCAACAATATGAATCTCTCCACGGTTAATGGTCTCAACCGTACTTTCTACTACATCTACTCCATGTACATCATAGCCTCTATTTGCAAGTAATGCAGCAGTTGGTAGACCTATATAGCCTAGTCCGATGACACAGATTGTTTTATTTTGATTCATTTGTTATTTCCTCTAAAAAGTTGATAATTTTTCTACAAGCATGCCCATCGCCATAAGGATTACTCGCCTTACTCATGACTTTATATGCTTTTGTGTCATCTATGAGTTTCTGTGCTTCTGAAATGATGAGTGCAGTATTTGTACCCACAAGTTTTACAGTACCTGCATCTACCGCCTCTGGACGTTCTGTTGTATCTCGCATAACCAGCACGGGCTTGCCAAGGCTCGGAGCCTCTTCTTGTACTCCACCACTATCGGTAATGATAAAGTATGATTTATCCATCATATAGATGAACTGTTCATATTGTAATGGCTCGATAAGGTAGATATTGTCAATATTACTGAGGAGTTCTTTTACAGGTTTTTGAACATTAGGATTGAGATGTACAGGGTAGACTATGTCATATTTTGGATTTTTTAGGGCTATTTCTTTTAATGCTGTACAGATATTTATAAAACCTTGTCCATGATTTTCCCGTCGGTGACCTGTAACAAGTATAATTTTTTGTGATTCTTTGAAAAGATAGTTATTTTCTGATAATTGATGTATGATTTGTTTTTCAAGTTTAGCATTATTTTTTATTTTATCTAATGCTAAAAATAGAGCATCTATCACAGTATTCCCCATGATAACAATATTTTTTTCTTGTACATTTTCTTGTAGTAAGTTGCTTTTACTTGTGTCTGTAGGTGCAAAATGAAAAGCCGTTATTTGTGTGGTGAGCTGGCGATTTGCCTCTTCGGGCCAAGGAGAGTAAATGTCCCCTGTTCTTAAACCTGCTTCAACATGTGCAACTTTTATCTGTTGATAAAAAGCAGCAAGTGCTGCGGCAAAAGTAGTGGATGTATCTCCATGTACAAAGACTATATCAGGTTTAAAATCGTTGAGTACATCTTTCATACCTTTTAGAACATTTGATGTGACATCATAGAGGTCTTGTCCTTCCTTCATAATGTTAAGGTCATACTCAGGGGTTATCTCAAAAAGGTCAAGTACCTGATCTAGCATCTCACGATGTTGTGCAGTAACACATACTTTAGTTTCGAAGTCTATAGAATATTTTTGGAATTCTTTTACAAGTGGAGCCATTTTAATGGCTTCTGGTCTTGTACCAAACACTATTAGTATTTTCATGATGATATAAAACTCCAAAATGTAAGATTATATGTTTATTTTAAATTAGATTAAAATATGCAATAGGTTACTGAATTATACTATATGTTAATATAAAGTTTGGGATAGAAATCATAAGTATATGATTTTGAAGTGAATTTATAAATAGCGTTTAAGATAAAAGTAACTATGAAAAAATTTCATAGTTACCATAACTCATTCTACAGTATGTCTTATTGAGGAGTCACATAGCCAATTTCACAGTTTGAAGAGCCTTCTACTATTCTTACCAAAATTGACTTTTGTGTTGTCTGTGCTGTCAATAGAGCAGAATAAACTGCATTTCCACCTGCTGAAGATAAATCAATCTCTGAGTATGCATTAGCAACAGGCGTACAATTCATCTGTGTTGCAACACCGTCAATACCTACTTGCACATTTCCTGTTGATGTCACTTGTAATCTTGTAACTTTCCCTGTACATCCGTAACTTGCACATGTTGCATATGCACTACTTGCTAAAGTTCCCATTGCGATTGCACTTATTATTATTTTTCTCATTATTTATCCTTTATTTTATTTGCTTGAGGTAATGCCATTTTTGACATCTTGCTCAATCATATTTCTCATCTCTTCATAGCTTAAAGGCTTTGAAGGTTCAGAGTTTTGGTTATGTTTATATGCGATATCCATACGCATAACTGCTTTTTCTTCCTCACTCACATCAGCATTTTCAATACTTTCGAGTGTAAGATCTTCACCTATTTCACCGTCTGAATTTGAAGTATTTGCTACCTTCAAATTCTCTTTCTTCACTGTATGCTGAACGACCGGTTTACTTTTTACAGAAACCTTTTTTTCAACAGAAGCTACAACTTCATGCGAAGGTGTTACTTCTTTTACAGTTTTATGTACTGTTTGTTTTTGTGGCTGCTTGTTCTCTTTGCCTGTGTAGACATAGAGTAAAAGTCCTACAAGAACAAGGGCGACTAACCCCAATACAAATTTCATCACTCGTCTCCTTCTTGTCATTACCTTTTAGTAATTAGTAGTAAGACATTTAAAAGTATATAAAAAAAACGTTAGTAAAACGTTAGCGTTTGTTTTCTAAGGTTTTAATGGTCTCTAGCTCTAGCACATCATATTTATCTTTTGGTCTATTGGTAGCTCTTTTGTTTTTTATAAGATCATGTAGACTTATGAAATTAATTTCTTCACCAAATAGACTATTGTTTGTTTTGTTTTCCCATGCTTCAGAAAATTCAACGCCATCAATATCGGTTAAAATATCAATACGCATAGGTTCTATACCTATCTGTAGTACAAAGTTTTCTTTATTTAATTCATCTACGGTAATTTCATAAGGTATGGGAAAATCACTAAAAGCTTTTTGTATGTTCTTCGCATTATCTATAGACTTTTCAATCCATAGATCTATATCTAGCGTATGCCTGCTGTATCCATAGTTTCCCATTGCATAAGCTCCAATAACGAGATATTTGACATTATATTTGTTAAAAAGTTGCAACATATCTTTATAGTCTTCAAAGTAATCCATCTAGTTAGACCTCTACATGTTTAAAGGTAATTTTTGTTTTATCTAATCGTGGAGGATATTTGCCATGTATTTCATAATAGCGTTGTGCCGTCATAGATGTCATCATCTTAAATAGCTCATCTCCAGTCAAGCCAAAGATAAAGCTATGGTGAGCATTGTCATGGAGTGACATTTTCTTTAATGTGACCATTCTTTTCTTCATAGATAACCCTTTGTGTAAAATTATATCATAATTCGACCTAGGTAGTATGGTAACTTTTGGAATAAAAATTCTCTATGATTTAATCCAAATGATGCTACTATCTTGTAGAATTAGGAATTATGAATTATGATTAAAATACTCTTACTAGAAGACAACCCTACTTTAGCTAGATCTCTTATAAAATACCTAAAGAGACATGATTGTGAAATTGATTGGGCGAAGCAGGGAGAAGAGGCGATAGATTTGAGTTATGACCATAAGTATGACCTCTATTTATTTGATGTGAATGTACCCTTGGTCAATGGAATTGATGTGCTTAGTGGGCTACGTAATGCCGAAGACAGAACACCTGCAATCTTCATCTCTGCGCAAATCGATATTGACTCCATGGCTAAAGGCTTTGATGCAGGGGCAGATGATTATATCAAAAAACCATTTGACCCAGAAGAATTGCTCTTACGTATTATGGCGAAAGTAAAGCCAGCCAAAGAGAAACGCACCGTGCATGGATTTAGTCTAGATATGACGAGCCATGAGATATACAGAGGTGACACACTTTATGGTATGGGAGAGGTGCAAAAAAACATTTTTGCAGCACTCTTAACAGCATACCCAGAACCGGCAAGAAAAGAAATGCTCATGGAATCGTTGGCAACGCATAATGATGGTGCATTACGTGTCAACATCGTTAAGTTAAAAAAAGAGACAGGGCTTGATATACAAGCCGTAAGAGGAGTGGGTTATAAAATTCTCTGAAAAAGAATCATTTCTTAAAAGTTTTTTACTTTTTTTTACTGTAATCATTCTGTTTTTGATGTTTATATTTTATGATAACTTCCTAAAAGAAAAAGCCAATATGAGGAATACTATATTTCTAGAGATGAAAAACTATAGTCTGAACCATGAAGATAAACGTTTTAATACTGATGTTGTAAAAAAGGCAAAAAAGCAAACATTTTATACACTTTACGAAGATAAGAATAGTCTCTATATCTTAGTCCCTTCCGATAATCCAACTGCGGAGACAAGTAAAAAAGAGATGATGATGATAGTTAGTCCTGCCGGCATGATTATGGTGCCTTATGCGAAAGATGCAAGAGAGGTACTTAAAGTATGGTACTCTAAAGCAGACTATGCGCATGAAATTAGCCAGATGCAGTATCGTTTTTTGATACAGTTTCTTTTCTTCTCTTTGGGTGCAGTGATAGTAGCGCTTCTTGCGGCATGGTACACGTTACGTCCTCTACGTAGTTCCTTACATCTCCTTGAAGATTTTATCAAAGACATCATCCATGATATCAATACACCATTGACCTCTATTTTATTAAATTTAAAGATTATTGACGAGGACGTTAAAGAACAAAATGAAGAGATAGAAGATATACGCATCGCTACCCAAACCATAGAGATGTTACACCATAACCTTGATGCCTACATTAGGGATCAAAAACAGACAAATGAGCATTTTAATGTGAAGGAAGTACTCGAAACCTATATCAAGTTTTTTACCCCTATGTATGATTATTTACGTTGGGAGGTAGAGCTAGAAAAATGTGTACTCTTTACAGACAAACAAGCCTTTGAACGCATAGTCTATAACCTCTTAAGTAATGCATGTAAATACAACATAAATGATGGGACTATAAAGATAACTATGAAGGATACATGCTTATCAATACAAAACAACAGTTATGGAGTGAGCCATCCAGAGAAGGTCTTTGAACGCTTTTATAAAGAGAGTGAAAGAGGCCTGGGGATAGGACTACATATCGTTGATAAACTATGTCAAACTCTACACATAGAAAAAAAGTTTCTACTTGAGGGGACAAATGTTATTGTAGAATTGGAATGTAACAATATTCTAACGAAACAATAATAGCAATAGCTCAAACTCCTGGTGCGGTCCACATACTCTGTGTCAAATTTTTATCCACAAGTGCCAGTTGACTTGTATATACTTTTTTCCACTTGACTTCTATCTCTTTATATCTTTTATAATTTTTATTGTCTGAGACATACTCTTTATCCCACTGCACCAATCCTTCAGCTGCATCTACCATACTTTCATATACACCCACACCTACACCCGCTGCCATAGCCGCGCCCAATGCTGTAGCTTCTGTCACTTTAGGTATCTTTATTTTACATCCCGTTACATCTGCAAGTATTTGACACCATAGGTCACCTTTACTCGCCCCTCCTGCAAAAACAATTTCATCTATCTCTAATGCTGTAAATGCTTTTATCTTTTCTAGGTTAATGGCTGAGACAATACACGCATTCTCTTCTAGACTTCTAAACATAGAAGCTTTATTGCATACTTCTGGGTCTATGGAAAGATTGATGAAGGATGGGGCAGCGTGGTACCATTTTCCGTAGTTCATGCTGTCTGAGAAGATGGGTAATATGCCGTGTGCGCCTACGGGTACTTTTTTGGCTTTCTCTTCAAGTATTTCATAGGCATCTACACCTCGATCAAGAGCTTCTAGTTTTTCTAGATCACAAAAGGCATCCCTAAACCATCGCATGATAAGTCCCGAAAAGAAGGTAATGCCCTCTGCTTGGGAGAGTCCTTCTATGACGTGAGGGTTCACCCTTATACTCATATCTTTAGGTGGGTTGACAGAACTTTTGATATTGACCACTTGTTGCCAAAAAGAGCCTCCGAGTATGGCTACCTGTCCCTCTTTTACGACACCAAGCCCTGCTGCACCCAACTGCACATCTCCCCCACCCATCACAACTTTGGTTGCTGTAGAGAGTCCTGTCTCTTGGCTGGCTTGTACTGTGACATTTCCCATAGCTGTTCCTGTTTCCAAGACAGGAGGGAAGATGTCTGTTTTTATGCCTACTTCTTCTGCCATATGTGCAGACCACTGACGCTTTTCTAAAGAGAAAATGCCCGTAGTTCCTCCATTACTTGGATCGGTGGCTATGATACCTGAGAGTTTTGCCAGTATCCAGTCTCCTATCATACTGATGGAGGCTACGTTTTCATAGAGTGCAGGTTCATTATTTTTTAACCATAATAGGCGAGGCAAAGTACCCAAAGCAAAAGTCTGTCCAGACTCTGCATAAAATGCTTCTTCTATGCCTTCATAGTATTCTTTTAAATAACGTACCTCTTTGTCTGCACGGGCATCGACATTGGCAACGCCCCAGATGGCTGTTCCCTCTTTGTCATACACTACAATACCTTCGCGCATAGAGGTAGCAGATACAGCTAAAATATCAGAGCCTTTTAGTTCAGCTGTTTCCAATGCTGTTCTTATGCACCAGACTGCCAAGTCCCAATTCTTCTTGACATCGAAAGTCATAGAGTTTGGCACACCTTCTACTTCTAAGTGTATCCACTCTTTTTGTGCCACAGAGATTTGCTTACCTTTGGTGTCAAATATCACCGCTCTTACTGAGCCTGTCCCTGCATCTATTGCCATGAGGTATTGCATAATTGTCCCTTCGTCCATTGGGTACCCACAAGGGGGGGGTATACCCCTACATATATACCGTAGGGGCAATCCCTTGTGGTTGCCCTTTTACTTTTTCAATTTCGCCTGCTCTAGTTCCCAATACTCCATATCAAAACTATCTACTATAGAGATACTCTGATAGCCACCCAGTTTATCTGCACGTAGCACTGCCATCATGGTATGTTCCACCACATCATTGATAACATCTGCCTCTTTTTGGGTCTTGCCAAATGTGACAATCCCAAAGTTTTTAACAACAGCATATTTTGGTCGGCTATCAAGCATAATTTCATCTGTTTTATAGGCATTAAAATAGGTTTCATACGCAACACGGTAATGTCTTAATGCATCCTCAACGTCCCAGTCTTCCACCACCAAAGGTACACGTTTGGTTCTGATGATATGCTCAGGGGTTAATACCCCTCGTGTTGCAGCTTGTCGTAAATTGTTTTGAGAGGCATAGTATACTGCCAAAGGTGTTTGGTTTACGTGCATAAACTTGTCTATCTTCAAATCATCCAATTCAAATACCGTAGGTTCGATATCATCGAATACAACCTCAGCATTTTCTTCTAAAAAATCCTCTGCCTTGCTTACAGCTTCTATCATCTTATCGTACGATTTTTTAGCATCATCATCAAAGGTGAAAATGCCATGATTATGTAAAATAATTCCCTCACAGGTATCCCAGTCAAAATCATGCTCTGTCATCTCATAAATCTTCTGCGCCAAGATAAACCCAGGCATCACATAAGGAACGATGAGAAAGTTCGGGTAAAGTTTTTCTATAATCTCTTTACCCTGTTTAGAGTTAGATATGGTCACCACAGCATCTGCATGGGTATGATCTACCACTTTAAAGGGAATGAGTGCATGGAGTATGGCTTCTACCGACGGATTAGGAGCAGTAGCGTCTATCATCGCTGCTTTTTGTCCACTTACCATGTCAGTGTCGGAGAGGTTTTTCATCTTTGCCATCTCTAAAAGTGTTGCCATTTTTACAGGGGCAAATCCTTCAGCCTTGATGCTTACCAAGTCCCAACCAGAACCTTTTACATAGAGTATCTCTTCACCATCTACCATGCTTTTTACTGAAGTATTCCCTCCACCATGAAGTACAAGCTCATCGCTCTGCCCAAGCAAATTAGAGGTATACACGCGCATATCAAGGTCACTCTTGCATTCTAATGCCTTAGCATCCTCCCATAGATTTTTCAAATGCTAGCCCAACACTTCTAAATTGTCTGAATATTTGTGTTCACAGTAAGGCTCATAGCTTGACTTATAGACCGCATAGTGTGCAGATGCTTTATGTCCATCAAGTGCAGCTTCATCTTCCCAAGACTCATACGCCATAAACTTTCTAGGGTTGTCTACATACTGAAATATCTCATAAAAAATCACACCTTTTTCAGCCTTGCTAGGCTTTACCATTGCAGATAAAAGTTCTTTCATCTTCTCTTCACAGCCCTCTTTGGCGATGAATGTTACTCTTTTTGTGATTGTCATATTATTTCTCCTCTTCACATTTTTTCATTTTTCTTCGTCTCATATACATATACACCAAGACACCTCCAAATACCAAGCCAAGCACACCTATAAGCACCTGCACCCACGCACTAATCAACACACTTTTATGCACAATCTGCTTGTGGAAATCATTGTCTATCTTGACCCCTGCCATTTGTGAGATATGCACCATCGCTGAAACTGCTAAACTTTTATGTGGTATCTCTTTATGGCAACTTAAACACACCCCTCTTCTATCGAGCTTGTCTCTGGTTGCTTTATCTAAGGCTTGTGAGAGTTTCCAGTGGTCTCCTACGGTTTGTACCTGCGTGCCGTTTGCATCTAGCATCACCGAGTAGTCATATTTGAGATTTGGTATTGCCGGGATTTGTTCATCAAACTGTTTGACCAAAAGCTTTTTTTGTGCAGACATCAAATCCACAATAGTTGTTTTACTCTGATCAGAGAAATACTTTCCAGAATTGATACCATACCCCAATGCTTTAGCACTGGCATGACAACTCTCACAGGTACGTGATGCTTTGCTTATAGTGTGTGGTTGTACAGGAGACATAACAATAGAATTGACACCCTCTTTTGGTACTTTGACTGAACTGTTGTTCTCCACACCTTTGAGTTTAAAGATATGGTTTTGTAAAATCGCTTTACCATCTTTACCTATCACGGTCAAGGTGACTTGACATCCTGGAATGGTTGGGGAGATACGACCTTCACCATTACGACTTAGCGGTGGATTTTCCCAACGTAGATAAGAGCGTGTCTCTGTGACTTTACCATCGACCAAAAATTGTTTAAGCGTTTTGCCCTCGCCTGTGACACCATGGTTATTATGGTGTTTAGACGCTGCCAAATAGTCTGGATTTTGTTGCCCTTTGGAGTAGTCTATCTTGACATGACATCCATAACATTGAGGTGCCCATGTAGCATGGCAGGTATAACACTCCATCTTATCTGTGTGTGCTTCTATCTGATCCATAGCTACCAGCCCCTCTTTAGAGATTTTTTTCTCTTCTTTAAGAAGTTTTAGTGGCTTGAGCTCAATATCTTTCCCTGATGCTAAATGCATGATTACTTTATTGCCATGCCGTACTGCTTTCACTAAAGGATTGCCTCTGACAGAAAGCAAGAAACCATCTCCTTTGTCTTTAGGAATGCTTCCTTGTTTGAGGTAATCCGCCAAGGTTTTTGTCGTACCTCTTGCTTTACCTGTCTTAGGTGTCGTAGAAAACTCATCACCATACCCCAATGGCAACTCCCAAGGGTATTTTTTAGTCGTTCCATGACAATCTTGACACTCTATCTCCACTGCACCAAGGTTCGCACCTCTTGCAAAACCATCTCCGTGCATATCGTTAGAGGTATGACAGTCTTGACAGAGCATCCCTTTTTTATAGTGGATATCTTCTGTAAGATGCAAGTAGCGTTTGGTATGTAGTTTGGGTTGGGCATTCCCCTCTGCATCAAAAGTTGCTTTATATCCTGACTCCATCAGTCCCTGATAACTCACACCAATGCGCTTACCACGGTTATGACAAGTTGTACAAGTCTCTACTGGCACACCACTATAGTGTACACCATTTACAGATACTTTCACATCTCTTGAAGACTGAATAGAATGTATAAGCATATGTCCTGGTTCCGTCTTGGAAATGCTTTTGTCTTTACCTTCATAAAGTCCTGCATTAGAGTAAGGTATGTGACAACTTGCACAACCTATACCTCTAAAGTCTCCTCTTCGTTCACGTCCCTTACCGCCTGTATGACAACGTAAACATTCCTGACGTAAATAGGTATAGACTGAGAGCGTAGGATCTTTTTCTACTTCAGCAGCCGTCGGCGCAGGGGGTAGTTCTTTGGTTTTATTTAGCATGGCTTGGGGTTCTTGCTTTTGTAACTTCGCCATATAATCAGTATAGGCTTTCGTTCCTATCCGCTGATGCAATGCGGTAGTGTTGAAGTCTGTAAAGGTATGTTTATACCCTTCTTTTGCCCCAAAGCCCCAAATAGCACCATGTATTTTACCCTGTTCAGTTGCCATGAGGTTGTTCCACTGTGCTGATACCTGTGTTTTGTGACACATCCCACAGGTATTTTCATTGATCCACGGACTCGCAGGGTAAGGATAAAAATCTTTAGGACCTTCATGGCTTAAAAAGTATTTGAGTGTGCCAGAGTGTGCCTGTGTTTTATTGTCTTCTACCGAAGGGTTTCCTCCATGACATACTACACAGTCATTCCCCTGTGCCCCTGCTTCTTTGGCTTTTAGAAGTATCGCTTGCATCATGCCTGAATCGTGTGCGCGAATCGATGCTAAACCATCATGACAATGTAAACAGCCATTTTCTTTGGCCAGTATAAACGCAGAAAGGAGTAAAAAAACCCCTATAAAACTTTTTAGATTATTTTTCATCTTCACAACTCCTACACGAAAGTTTATTACTATAGCGAATTATCGTAAATATTCATATTAGATTTACACGAATATGTTATAATTTATCCACTTTATAAAAATTGGATGTATATATGAAAAAACTTCTTTTACTTGGGTTTCTTACCCTATTAACATTTGCACATGGGAAAATGGTAGATGGTATTGCATGTATTGTTGAAGGTGAGTGTATTACCAGTGCTGAAATACGTGCCATTCAAACACAATATTCTATACCTAAAAAAGAGGCATTAAACCTACTTATACAAGACCGACTTCAAAAGTCTGCCATGAGAGATATTGTTATTGATGAAAAAGCAATTGACAGTAAAATATCAAGTATCGCTGCACAAAACAACCTTACCGTACCTAAAATGCAGAAAATATTAAAATCACAAGGTACCTCTTGGGGGAAATATCGTTCAAGTATTCGTAATGCTATGAAAAAAGAAAAGTTCTTTCAAGAACATGTAGTCAATACCATCCCTGAACCGAGTGAAGATGAACTCAAACTTTACTATCTAAAACACAAAAAACAATTTGTTGTACCAAATAGCATACACCTCATAGAATATAGTGCCAAATCAGAGCAAAAAATGAAAGATTTTTTACGTACTAAAAATACAAAGAAAGTGAAAAGCCATAAAGTAACCAAATCAACTAAAAATCTAAATCCTACACTTCTTAGCACTATTCTACAAACACAAAACGGCTCATACACCCGTCCTTTTAATGCTGGAGACAAATATATCAGCTACAAAGTACTCTCTAAAAGTGGTGAGACTACTATGCCTTTCAAATCTGCCAAAGGCGCAGTCGCTGCAAGATGGAAACAACAGCAACAAAGCAAAGCAATCAAAGATTATTTTGAAAAGCTTAAAACAAATGCTGACATACAATATATAAAAAGATAAGGAAAAACATGGGATTAAAATCCGATAAATGGATACGCGAAAAATCAATCAATGAAGCGATGATAACACCTTTTTGTGAAGGTTTGGTAGGAGAGGGTGTTGTCTCTTATGGACTCAGCTCTTACGGGTATGACATCCGTGTCACAGATGAGTTTAAAATATTTACCAACATCAATGCAGAAGTCGTAGACCCAAAAGATTTTAACGAAAACAATGTTGTTGACTTTAAAGGTGACATCTGTATCGTACCACCTAACTCTTTTGCACTTGCGCGTACAGTAGAATACTTCAAAATGCCTAAAGACACATTGGCTATCTGCCTAGGTAAAAGTACCTATGCACGTTGTGGTATCATCGTCAATGTTACACCATTCGAGCCAGGGTTTGAAGGGCATATTACCATCGAGATATCTAACACCACCCCGCTGCCTGCCAAAATCTATGCCAACGAGGGTATCGCGCAGGTGCTTTTCCTCCAAGGAGATGAAGCGTGTGAGACAACCTATGCAGACAGACGTGGTAAGTACCAAAGTCAAACAGGGATTACATTGCCTCGAATACTGAAAAAGGACTAACATTCCTTTTTCCCTTTTTATTATTACCCCACTAAATAACTCCTCCTTAAGATAAATCCATTATAATTTATTACCAATCATTTTAAATATTAGGAGAAAAGAATGGCATTTTTTGATTTTTTAGGTAATGCAGGTAAAAAACTGCTCGGTAAAGGTGATGACAATGAAGCCATCAAGAATGAGATAGAATCTAGTTTTTCGGAACTACCAGTGCAAGGCTTGGTTGTAGAGGTAGATGGTGATACAGTTGCACTTGGTGGCGTAGCTACAGATGGGGCAACAAAAGAAAAAGCTATTCTCATTGCAGGAAATGTAGAAGGTATATCAAAAGTCAATGCTGACCAACTTGTTACACTCGCACAAATTTCTGAAGAAAATGTAAAAGAAGAAGAGATTTTTGAACCTGTCTTTTATACCATTCAAAAAGGGGATACACTTTGGGGAATCTCATCAGATTTTTACAAAGATGGAAGCAAATATCCATTGATTGTAGAAGCAAATCTTGAAGTTATTAAAGATGCAGATCTTATCTATCCGGGACAGGCGATTCGCATTCCCGAGTTAATCGTTTGATACATCTTTTTTCACCTCTTTTGGGGTGAAAACAACAAAAAATTTATCTATTTATTTTATTTTCAATATATACCCGCATCTACTCTTTTCAGAAATTACGTTTACATTAGTGAATTAGCCTATGGGTAACCAGTATAACATCCTTACGAAAGTTTATGCAATCATAACTTGATTTCGCCCATTATTTTTTGCTTGATACAATGCTTTATCTGCACGCTCAAAGACACTATTTCTAGTATCATTACTCTCTTTCATTGTTACACCAAAACTACATGTTAACTGTTTTTCTATACCAAAGTCATATTGTTCGATGATTAAACGTAAATTTTCTGCGATGCTCTTTGCACTTTCTCTATCAGCATCTGCCAACAGTAATACAAACTCCTCTCCTCCCCATCGTGAAAAGACGTCTGTAGATCTTATATTCTTTAAAATAAGTTTTGTAAAAGCCTTCAATATATTATCTCCCACAATATGCCCATGCTGGTCATTAACTCTTTTAAAATGATCAATATCCAAAAGAATAATACCTAAGTTACTTTGTTTTTTTATACTCTCTTCCAACATTTTTTTAAAGACACTATCAAACCCAGCCCGATTATGAATTTGTGTAAGTGTATCTGTATATGCATTGAGTTTATATTGACTCTTTTCTTCTAACATTGTAGTAATCTCAGAAAAAGTAACAATTGTATTGTTACTGTGTGTTTTATCTGATAATGTCACTAGAAAACAATTTGTTTCTGTTGTATTTTGCGCTTGCATTGAGACAATCCGTCTATCTGCTTCTATACTTTTGATTTCCTCAAGCCATTGGAGTCTACTCCTTTCATTTGGGACATAACATTCTTCTTTTTCTCCAAATTTTTCACTTAAAGATTGATGTTTTTTTAAAAATCCTTCAATAGACTTATACCCTAAGAAAGTGAGTAACTTCTTATTATAAAAAACGGGTAATCCCTTTTCATCATAGACTGCAAGCATCGTATCTTGCATTTGGGCAATATCATCTAATATACTTTCATATAATTTTTTTTCTCTCTCATATTCCATATTTTTACAAATATTATTTATCTTTTTTTTCAAAAGACCGAGATCTACAGGCTTAAGTATATACCCATCTACCTGCATTTCAATCGCTTCTAAAAAATAACTGTTATCACTGTGCGCCGTTGTAAAGATAATCGTTTGATCTGGAAAATCTTTTTTAATTTTTTTTGCCATTTCAATACCATTCATCTTTGGCATCTTAATATCTGTCACTACTATATCTGGCATGTGTTTGTTAAAAAGTGCCAAGCCTTCTTCCCCATTTTCCGCAGTAATTACCTCAGAACTATAACGTTCTAAAAATCTTTTTAATTCAAATCGCACGGCAGGTTCATCTTCAACAAAAAGAATACGAGGCAATATTTGTCTCATTATATACTTCCTGTAAAATCAATAGTAAAAGAAGCCCCACCCTCTTTTAGATTTTTTGCATAAAGTCTGCCACCCATATTTTCTTCAATAATCATTTTAGACATATACAATCCTATTCCTGTACCTTCCCCTTGCTCTCTTGTAGTAAAGTAAGGTTCAAAGATACGATCAAGTATCTCAGGAGCTATACCATGAGCATTATCTATGATTGTAATCATCTGTTTATCTAAAACGATGGTAATCATTGGATCTTTCAGATTATTATCTTTTAATTCATAAGCAGCATTCGTAAGAATATTCAAAATAACCTGTTGAAATTCACTTCTTAACCCATAAATATCAAAATCCTCCCCTTGTATTTTTAATGTAATTTGATATTTTTTCAAAGAAGCCTCTTGTATCGATACAGTCTCTTCTATCGCTTTTTTGACACTAAATGATTCTTTTATTTTATCTATTTTAAAAAAGTTTCTAAAATCATCAATCGTTTGACTCATGAAAGAAATCGTCTCTTTATTCTTTTTTACATAGGATTCAATAAATGCCTTATCTACATGGCCATCATTAAAATCGTACTCTAAATTTTGGATACTTAATCCTAGTGCATTCAACGGCTGCCTCCACTGATGTGCAATAGCGCCTATCATTTCTCCCATTGCTGCCAATTTTGACTGCTCCTGTAAAAGTTGTTGTTGTTTTAAATTTTCTTCTGTTTTCACTTTCACGGCACTTGCCAACCCTTTGTTTGCCTCTTTCAGTATATATTGACGGTACAAGAAAAGAAAAACTATCATCAAAAATATACCCAATCCATACAGCAAATACCAATAATTAAAAGGCTGAGAAACTTGTCTTCCTACCCATCTATCATAAATTAACTTATGTTGTTCAATAGGGATTGTCGCAAGTGCCTTGTTAAGTATGGACAAAAGCAGTGGATCATCCTTACGTACTGCGATGGAAAGAAGAAGTCTCATGTCTGTATACCCTGCAATACCGATAGATTTAAGATTATATTTATTGATGTAATATGATGCAACAGGAAGGGTAGAGATTGTGGCATATGCTCTACCATCAGCTACCATTTCAAAAGATTCTAAAGTATCTTTTGACTCAACAATATTTACAGCAGGATAAAGTTTCTCAAGCTGAGTAATAAGTGCAGATCCTTTTTTTCTTGCTATAGGTTTGTCTATAACATCCATAAGGCTGCTGACAAATCCCTGATTTTCCTTAGTAATGATTGCCAATTTATAGTCTAAATACGGATATGTAAATTGTGCATAGGCTTCACGTTTTTTGGTTTTGACCGCAGCAGGAAGAATATCACACTTCCTCTCTTTAAGATAGCGTTGAGATTCGCTCCAATCCTTTGTCGGCACACCTTTGAATGTAATATTCAAATCTTCACCTATGACGTTCATCGTATCCGTAGTAATACCTTTCGTTATGTAGCCATTTAAGGTATCTGCAAACTCTATAGGCTCCCAATCAGGGTCAATACACATTTTTACCACGCGTTTTTTACGAAGATATTCCAATTCTTTTGGGGTTAATGTCCCCGTAACAGGTATTTTTAATGCTTTACTACCTATCCACTTTTCCTTAAGTATATTAAGCTCACTGTTACTCACACTATACATTGCTTTTTGCAAAATATCTCTTAATATCGGTTGTGAAGGTGATGTTGCAATATTCAAATCAAGTGACAGTCTTCTATCATTGATAAGATGTCCATAAGCAAGGTAAAGTTTATTTTCTTTCATCAGGTAACGCATAATTCCACTACTTCCTACTGTTGCCTCACTTGTGCCATTTTTGACTGAGTCGATGCAACTGCGTGCGTTCTTTTCAAGTTTCAACTTAATACCAGGGTAATATGCTTCTAAAAAATGTTGCATAAAATATCCCTTTATCACAGAAACTGTTTTACCCTCGAGGTCTCTTAAAAATTTTATACTAGAATCATTGGTAAATATTGCTTTTTTTGTTCCTGCATATGGTTGTGTAAAATGAAGAAACTTTTCCCGTTGTGGCGTTCTCATAATATTTAACATGACATCAATCTTATTATTTTTAGCCATATCCATATATTCTGCCCAACTGTACCCAGATATATAATGAATTTTAATTCCTAATCTATCTGCCAGAAGATTTAAATAATCGATAGAAAAACCTTTAGGTTTTCCATTTTCAATAAAATTATAAGGAGGATAGTCTGCTTCATTATGTGCAGTAATAATCGGATGTGTTTTAAGAAATTTTCTCTCTTTTGTTGTTAATCTAATACTGGCTGGATGACTGATTTGTGTTTCTTTATTATCTGTAGGTACACCGTACACAAAAGATAGTCCAAAAAAAAGCAACATCATTATAAGTTTTAATGGGTATTTCATATATAAATTTTTCCTTAATGCAAAAATAATGATTTATTTTATCTTATTTATGTCAAATACATAAATATTTTATTTGGATGCATTATATTTTCAAAGTTATCCTAACATTTTAATACCATTATATAAGATTTTCCATACAACTATGCTACAATGCCAAAATTCCTATATATAAAGTAAGTTATTTATGAAAAATTTAATTATCGTCGAATCACCTGCAAAAGCACGTACCATTACCAATTTCTTAGGCAAAGACTATAAAGTTATCGCCTCAAAGGGGCATATTCGTGACCTTCCTAAAAGTACCTTTGGGATTACTATAGATGATGAGACGGGAGACCTTGTACCCAAGTATTCTATCCCTAGAGATGCAAACCCTACGGTTAAAGAACTCAAAAAACTGGCGAAAGAAGCTGAAACCATCTATATCGCGACCGATGAGGACCGCGAAGGAGAAGCGATTGGGTACCATATTGCCAAAGCCATTGGTAAAGAGCCTACAGAACTTCCACGTATCGTCTTTCATGAGATTACCAAGTCTGCTATACAACATGCCTTAGAAACCCCACGAAAGGTAGATATGGACTCTGTTGATGCACAACAGACAAGGCGTCTGCTTGACCGTATTGTTGGATACAAACTTTCTCCTTTGCTTGCTTCTAAAATCCAAAAGGGTCTTAGTGCTGGTAGGGTACAGAGTTCTACACTAAAACTCGTAGTAGACAAAGAACGCGAAATAAAAGCCTTTAAACCAGAAGAGTTCTGGACGATAGATGCACTATTCCAAAAAAACATTGATGCAAGTATTTATGATTATAATGGTCTTAAAATAGATAAGTTGACTATCAAAACAGAAGCAGATGCTACAGAGATAGTGACTGCTGCTAAAAGTGAATCTTTTGCTGTTGCTTCTATAGAAAAAACAAAACGTAAAACAAAAACACCTCCACCATTTATGACCTCTACCTTGCAACAGGCAGCTTCAACACAATTAGGATTTTCTCCTAAAAAGACGATGATGGTCGCACAGAAGCTCTATGAAGGGGTAAAAACAGACCAAGGAACCATGGGTGTCATCACCTATATGAGAACGGACTCGATGAACCTTGCAAAAGAAGCCGTAGAATCTGCACGTACCTACATAAAAGAGACATACGGAGACAAATACCTTCCGAGTAAAGCAAAAAATTATGTTACCAAGTCAAAAGGCGCACAAGAAGCCCACGAGGCTATCCGTCCTACCATGGTACATTTCGATGCGAAAATGGCAGCAGATTATCTTTCCGTCGATGAGCTCAAACTCTATAGACTTATCTATAACCGTTTCTTAGCCTGTCAGATGACAGAAGCAGAACTAGAATCACAAACCATTCTCTTTAAAGGTGATACATGTACATTTAAAGCATCAGGGAGAAAACTTCTTTTTGATGGTTTTTACAAAGTCACAGGACATGGGGATAAAGACAAACTCCTACCAGACTTAGAAAAAGGACAGGCTGTAAGTCTTGATGAAATCAAACAAGAACAACACTTTA
>JALXBG010000101.1 GCA_026991605.1 Sulfurovum sp. | reverse complement strand
TTTTCGTAAAACATTTTACCATTGATTAGATATAATCACATAATTATTCGCTAAGGATACCCATGCAACATCTCGTAGATACCAATAACTTTTCTGACAGCCAGATAGCACAACTCTTGCATGATGCCAAAAGTTTTAAAACACAGCGTCCTCCACAACTTCTTCATGACAAACTGCTCATTACACTTTTCTTTGAGGCAAGTACAAGAACACGTAGTTCTTTTGAAGTAGCCGCAAAACGTTTGGGTGCTTCGGTGGTACACCTTGACCCTAGTAGATCTTCTGCAAAAAAAGGGGAGAGTTTAGAAGATACCTTTGCAAACCTTTGTGCCATGGAGCCTGATGGGGTCATCATTAGACATGAGAAAAATGAAACACCACAGCTTCTAGCAGATATGCAAACTACGCCTGTCATCAACGCAGGAGCAGGAAACTACGCACATCCTACCCAAGCACTGCTTGACCTCTTTACTATGGTAGAGCATTTTGATGGCGATGTTAAAGGTAAAACCATCGCCATCGTAGGTGACATCGTAAGTTCACGTGTGGCTAGTTCTGGCATACGCCTTATGACACGTATAGGAATGAATGTTTTACTTGTAGCACCTGAACAGTTTATGCCTGAGTCTGATTTACCTCAGTATAAAAATCTCGAAGACGTTATGGACAAAGTAGATGTCATTATGAGTCTACGTGCACAACTCGAACGCCATGAGACAGAGCTTTTTGAAGACTATGATGACTACGCAAAACAGTACTGCATAACCTCAGAGCGCATGAGAGACAGAGATATTTTAGTACTTCACCCAGGGCCGGTGATGAGAAACATAGACATCTCAGATGAAATGCTTGAAGACCCTCGCTGTAAAGTCTTAACCCAAGTAAAAAATGGTGTTTTTATGAGAATGGCGATACTCAAGCTTTTACTTTTAGACGCTTAATATGTGGTACGAAAAAGAGGAAGGGTTTAAAGAGATTGACACACTTGGTCGATCTCGTACCCCTTTTCTCTTCATTATCTCTTATGACCAAAACAAAATTTTCGCAAAAGCCATCAATGATTTAGACAGTGACATCTACTATAAACTAGAGTCATGGCGTAACTACCCTGTTCAAAAAAGAGAAAAACCTTTTACCTTTTCCAAACATCCTGTTGCATTTTCTGTTTATCAAAAATCTTTAGAAAAAATCCTTGAAGAGATACGCTCCGGCAACACCTACCTCCTCAACCTCACCTTTAAAACACCCATAGAAACGAACTACTCTATGAAAGAGATATTTACCTATGCAAGGGCTAAATTTAAACTCTATTATAAAGATGCGTTTATCTGTTTTTCACCAGAACGTTTTGTAGAGATGGAGGGTGACACTATAGCAACCTACCCTATGAAAGGTACCATTGATGCCAACCTTCTCAACGCAAAAGAGAGTATTTTGAACAATGAAAAAGAGATGGCAGAACATGTAATGATAGTAGACTTGATGCGTAATGACTTAGGCATCATAGGCTCAGAGGTAAAGGTAGAGAAATTTCGCTTTGTAGAGAAGATAAAAGCTGGTAAAAAAGAGTTACTTCAAGTCAGTTCTAAAATCACAGCAAAGTTACCTACGCATTGGCAAGACAACATAGGTATGCTACTCTCCCAACTCCTTCCTGCTGGTTCTATTACAGGTACACCTAAAAAGAGTACAGTAAACATCATAGACGAAGTCGAAAACTTTGAGCGTGACTTCTACACAGGTGTCTTTGGTGTGTTTGATGGGACATCACTGCGTTCAGGGGTGATGATACGCTTTATAGAAAAAGAAAACGAGAAACTTTACTACAAAAGTGGTGGGGGCATCACCATTGACTCCGATGCGAGAAGTGAGTATGAAGAGCTTATTGACAAGATTTATTTGCCTTTTTAATACTCTCTATTAGGTCGATGTTTCCAATGATACTTATGGTCATCTTTTACCTTTGAAAAATACAGCTTTCCAGAATTTCTCCACGGGTCAATAACAATGCCCTCATCTATGGGCATACCTTTTGCTACAACAACCATAACATTATGCTCCGTCCAGTACTCTCCTATATTTGCACCCATCAAATGAAACTCAAAAGAGGGATATGACTTCTGTCTGAAGTATGCATAAAGGGCATCAGCCCACTGATAACAAAGTCCTTTTTCTTTTAGCCCAATATTCACTAAAAAGTTATGATATTGTGGGGGAGATATCATTTCAAACTCTTTTGTGAGTGCCTCTGTTTCTTGAAAGATATCTTTTGAGAGTTGTGAAGCTTCTTCTTTTGGTATAGATGTATCTAAAGTGTATAGAAGATGAGAGAGAGCTTCAATGCGGGTATAGCTTGGAGGTGCTACTTTCACAGCACAGCCAAAAAGAAAAAATGCAGGAAGCAGAAGTTTAAAAAAGTACTTGTGCATATTGACTGGAGAGATATGACATCCACGCTACCATTACAAGTAACATTGACGAACTATAGAGTAGAAAAAACTTTGGATTTTTCGAGATTAAAAACCCGCCTAACATTCCCACAAACAAACCGCCCACATGTGCAGAGACATCTACAGCAGGAATGGAAAATCCTATCACAAGGTTAATACCTATAATAATGGCAAAGTCTTTCATAAAAGCTTTAGAGTGTGTACTTATCTTGTCTCTATGAGCTAAGAAAAATCCTGCCAAAGCACCAAAGATACCAAATATAGCGCCAGATGCTCCTATACCCACATTCGCAGGATGCATACTCAATGAAGCAAGCCCTCCGATAAGTCCAGAAAAGAGGTAAATACTCAAATAAGATTTTACATCAAAATACATTTCCACAGCGCGTCCAACAATATAAAGCGAAAACATATTCATAAGTATATGCGTCATTCCACCATGTAAAAACATTGCAGTAAACAGTCTCCACCACTCACCCTGTTGTACAGTATACGGACCAAACAAAGCACCCATATGTACTAAAGTTTCCATATCCATATCGACAATGTTATGGCTGAAAAAGGCAGAAAAAAGATACACAAGCACATTGAGTGCAATGAGTGTATAGGTAAGTTTATAACGTAAAATATCGTTTGGCACTAACAGATTGCCTCTGCAAAAATCACACCATCGACACCACCACGTGCTATTTTAGATATCTCTTTTTCACTATGTATGAGCACTAACAAGCGTGCATCAAAGAGGTATTCTTGTGCGATAGGCTGTATCATCAAGGCATCATCTTCTTCACAAATAATATATTTGGCACCAAGTGCATTGGCAAAGAGTGCATCATCTAAGGTATTGGAAACGACAGCAAAGGTAATATTATTCTCTTGACAATATGCAGCATAGGTATGTGAGTCAACCAAAGGTTCAAGTAACACAATCTCATCTGCATTACTCTTTTTAATATCTTCTATAGAAAATACTTTACAAAAACGACTACTTTTAACCCATGGATGTCCAATGATAATCATATTACTTTCTCCTGTTCTATGGTCTACATTCTTTCGAACAATAATACTTTCCGTGTACAATAAAACTCTCTTTTACTGTCACATAGGTACCACATTTCTCACACTCTACCAAGGTGTCTTCATCTAGTTTTTTTTCCTGTGCTGTTTTACCTAATGTTGGCAGTTTACCACCAAGAAATTTATAGATAAGCAAACCCACAACAGCAAAAATAAGTAACTTTAAAATCATTCTTTAACTCTTTATATATAGGTAATTACGCTGGTTTTTCTGTACTATATCATAATCTAACTGATGTTGTACATCTTCTATCTCATCAAAAACACGTGAACCTTTATAGAAAAGATACTCTGTTTTACTGTCACTTATTTTTTTGGTTAAGTTCAAGAGTAATCTAGTATTTGTCACTGCACGCGAAGAGATAAGCTCAAACGCATCATGCTCTACAAACTCCACACGTTTAGCTTCTACATGAACATTTCTTAATTCTCCATCTATAGCAGCATATTTTAAAAATGATACACGCTTTTTCAATGGTTCTGCCAATACTACTTCACACTCAGGCATAGCAATAGCCAATGCAAGTCCAGGAAATCCAGCCCCAGTACCTACATCCAATAATGTTTTTGGTTTTTTAATAAACGACAATGGGTACAGTGAATCAATAATGTTCACATAAATGGCATCTATCGTCTTTGCTCCAGTAAGATTGTGTATTTGATTCCACTCATGTAAAAGAGAAGCAAAATTCTCTAACTTTACTATCGTATCATCACCAAGTACTATCTCTTCTTTGTCTAAATACTGTGCTAAATTCATCTTAGAGTAAATGTCCCATCTGTTCTTTTTTTACATTTAAGTATTTTTCATTATGTGGATTAGGTGCAATAATTATAGGCAATCGCTCTACAATTTCAATGCTTCCTAAACTCTCAATTTTTTTAGGATTATTAGTAAGAAGCTTAAGCTTTTTTATACCAAAATGTTTTAAAATAAACTCTACTACTTCATAGGTACGTTCATCTGCTTTAAAACCTAACTGATGATTTGCCGCTACTGTGTCAAAACCTTTATCTTGCAGTGCATAGGCATTCACTTTGTTTAACAAACCTATATTTCGTCCCTCTTGCCGATGGTAGATGACCAAACCACCCTCTTTTCCTATCGTCTCAAGTGCAAAATCCAGCTGTTCTCCACAGTCACATTTTATGGAACCTATGGCATCACCTGTTAAACATTCAGAATGTACACGAACGATGGGTGCATCGGACAAGTCATCGGTAAAAATAGCCAAGTGTTCTTTCTCATGTTCTTTAAAAGCTTGTATTTTAAAGGTACCATGTTTGGTGGGTAAAGTAGCGATTTGTGATATTTCAATGTGTTTCATGGTGCAATTATACTCTATGAATTAAAAATTAAGAGTTAAGCGTGAAAAATTTATGTAAAATGAGAGTAATTTATTAATTCAAGGTATTTTATGTTTGCACGTTTTAGAAGAA
>JALXBG010000100.1 GCA_026991605.1 Sulfurovum sp. | reverse complement strand
TTGATGGAAATACGACAAAAACTGAAGATGTAAATAGTTCTCACGAAAACAATGAAACAAAAATAGACGATACAATCATTACAAATGAACAACTTTACAAAGATGCACAGCTTAAATCTGCTGTAGACATTTTAAAAGCACTGATTATTACAAACAAAGGAAACAAGTAAATGGAAAAAACAAAACTTCTTTATGAAGGAAAAGCCAAGAAAATCTGGGAAACGGAAGATGAAAATCTACTTATCTCTGAGTTTAAAGACTCTTTGACTGCCTTCAATGGTGAAAAAAAATCAAGTGAAGAAGGTAAAGGTGCGCTCAATAACAAGATTTCTACTGAACTCTTTAAGTATTTGGCGGAAAAAGGCATCCCTACGCATTATGTAGACACTATAGATGATAATAACATGCTTCACAAGCGTGCAGAAGTTATTTACATCGAAGTTATAGTAAGAAACATCGCTACAGGAAGCCTGAGCAAAAACCTTGGTATTGCAGACAAAACGATACTTCCGTTTACATTGGTAGAATTTGACTACAAAAATGATGCACTGGGTGACCCAAAACTAAACGACCAACACTGTCTTATCTTAAATCTTGTAAACAACACAGATGAACTAGACTACATCAGATTTATGGCAAGACGTATTAACACCCTGCTCTCAGAGTTTTATGCCCAGCTTGACATTAAAGTGGTTGACTTTAAACTAGAGTTTGGTAGAGACAAAGATGGTAACATTATTCTCATCGATGAGCTTAGCCCTGATAACTTCAGACTTTGGGACAAAGAGACCGATGAGAAGCTAGATAAAGATAGATTTAGACAAGGTCTTGGTGGGCTTACAGAAGCATACAGACAAGTACTAGACAGAATTCAAAACCGAAAGAAATAAGGAAAATTATGACAGCAACAGTAAACGTATTTTTAAAAGATGGCGTACTTGACCCACAAGGAAAAGCAGCACACCATGCACTAGATTCTCTAGGTTTCTCAGGTGTAAGTGATGTGCGTATTGGTAAACAAATTATCATCAATCTTAATACAGAAGATAAAATAAAAGCAGAAGCAGAAGTAAAAGAGATGTGTGAGACACTTCTTGCTAACACTGTCATTGAAGACTATACTATAGAGCTTAACTAAGATGCAAAAGTCACTAAAAGTAGCTGTATTAAGGTTCCCTGGTACTAACTGTGAGTTTGATACTCAGTATGCATTTGAGAAATTAGGTCATACAACAGAGCTTGTATGGCATGAAGAGGTAAAATTACCTACGGACATCGACTTAGTTGTTGTACCTGGTGGTTTTTCTTATGGTGACTATCTGCGTTCAGGGTCTATCGCACGTTTTTCTCCTGTAATGAAAGCAGTAACAGCGTATGCAAATGATGGTGGTAACGTACTTGGTATCTGTAACGGTTTTCAAATCCTTACAGAAGCGGGACTCCTCCCTGGTGCATTGAAGCGTAACAACAACCTACATTTCATTTCTAGACACCAGAATCTTTGTGTCATCAACAATGACAATACATTTTTAAGTAAATGTACCAAAGGTGAAGTACTTAATATTCCTATCGCCCATGCTGATGGTAACTACTACATCGATGAGGAAGGCTTTAAAAAGCTTGAAGAGAACAACCAAATCCTACTTCGTTACTCAGACAGTGAAGGTAACCCTGTAGTCGTGAATGGTTCAGTCACTTCTATTGCTGGTGTGTGTAATGAGAACAAAAATGTATTTGGTCTTATGCCTCACCCAGAACGTGCTTTAGAAACCATATTAGGCTCTGAAGATGGTCTACGTATGCTCCAAGGTTTTGAAGCCTAATGAAGATGCTACGCGCTGTTTACTTTTTCTTAGGGTTGTTACTTAGTTTTACAACCCTGCTCAGTGCAGCCACCCATTACAAATACTCCTATGTACCTAAAAAGGTCTATGAAAACCAACTTTTTCCTGTTACTATTATTGGCATAGGTGGAAGTAGTGAAGAAACACCTTCATTTACTTTCGAATCAAACAATGGAGCAAAAGCTCTTTTTTATACACCTCTTGTCATTCACAATGGAAATGATAGTTTTTATACCTTTTATTTTCAGGCACAAAAGGATGATGTACGTATCCCTCCTGTGATTATCAATACCTCCACAAACCAAATAGAACTTCCTTCTCAACATATCTCTATAAAACAGTTAAAAAAACGAGAAGATTTCTGTCAAGTTTTGGCAGCAGATTTAAAAATAAAGAATTCACAAGTCTCAAACTATGATGAGAAAAACCACATCGTAACGCTCTCGATAGAAGCATATGAGGCTAATCTTGAGAATATGACTTTAAAGAATGTCGTTGAGTCAGGTGTAGAGAGTCTTAAAAGAGACTTTGCAAAGGTTTCTGCAGAATTTTATGTGGTAGTCCCTGTAGAGACAAAGTTACTCAAATTTACCTACTTTAATACCATTAAGAAACAGTATGTATTTAAAGAAGTACCTGTTTTTGTGGAAGATGCATCTGTGACAACGCAGTCTGACCTAAACCCGAAAGAAGACAGTTTTGAGAAACTTAAAAAATATAGCCTGATGACACTTTCAGGTTTTTTCATTTTAATGTTTCTTTTCAAGAGAGATTTTTTCTATCTTGTCTTTGGCGTCATTTCGATCATTACACTCTTAACACTTTATATACCACATAAAAAAATATGTGTCTCACAAGGTGCACCACTCTACATTCTCCCCACAGCAACCAGTACTATAAGTACCAAAATAGATGCAAAACTTGATACCATGCTCCTGGGTGAACGTGAAGGCTACAAAAAAGTTGAGTACAAAGAAGGAATCATAGGATGGATAAAAAATGAAGATCTTTGCCAAAATTAGATTTTATTGGGGTGCATTTATCATCTCATTTAACACCGCCGTCCTTATGATACCTGCACTTATGCTTTTTGGAAAGTATAAAAGTACCATCGTGCATCATATCAACCGCTTGACACTCTTTATGATGGGTGGAAAGCTTGCTCAAGTAGGTGAGATGGATACTACTGCAGATATGTATGTGATGAACCATCAAGGTATTGTTGATATTATCGCTTTAGAGGCATTACAAAACAACCACCTACGCTGGGTAGCCAAAAAAGAGCTTTTTGATGCACTTTGGTTTGGAAACCTTTTACGTCATGGAGAGATGATTTCACTTGATCGCGGAAACAAAGCGGGACTCATTAAACTCATTAAAGATGTTAAAGAATCCAGAGAAAAATACCACCGTCCTGTGGCTATTTTCCCTGAGGGTACACGCGCAAAAGAACAGAAGCTTCTCCCTTTCAAGCAAGGTACAAATATTATTGCAAAAAAGTTAGAGCTACGTGTACAACCCATAGTCATAACAGGGAGTAAATGGGTACTTAATGAACACATAAAGACAGGACACAGTGGTACGGTTACTTACCACTTCCTTCCAACAATTACCGTTAAATCTGACGATAATACATGGTTTGAAACACTTAGAGACAATATGCAAAAGGTCATAGATGATGAATATAACAACAATCATTGCAGTCGCTAGTGGTGGCGCTCTAGGCGCTACTTCGAGACTACTGCTCAGTACAGCTGTCAACAAAACGTTTATCCATACTTTACCATTGGGTACGTTAGCCGTAAATTTACTGGGTTCTTTGCTTATAGGGATTTTGTTTGCCTATTTTCATCTTAATACCTCGTTGTCACCACACCTAAAAACCTTTCTCATAACAGGTATTTTAGGGGCACTTACTACCTACTCTACCTTTGCCATAGAGAGTTTCTTTTTACTTGAATCTGGTCACTACGCACACGCCTTTGCTAACATGGCACTCAACCTTTTTGGTACCATCATTTTTGCAGGTATCGGATATATGACACTTTTACATTTTACAAAATAGGAAACATATTGCTTACACTCAACATCGAAATAGAAAAACACATTAAAAAATTGGTAAATCCTTTAAAAGAGGGAGACAACCTTAAAGAGGCACTCAAGCTCAAACTCACAAAAAAAGAGCTAAAGCTTCTCAAAGCATGGGCAGACGGCAGTGATTTGGATGAGCTCAAAAAGCAACTCAATCTTGACGATGAACGTTATAGTGAACTCTCCACTAAACTTATCAAAAAACTAAACCAAGAAAAAACCAAACAGGCGATTTGTCTCTAACCTTTCATATCGCAAGATATTAAAGGATCTAATGTCCTTTCATCTTGTTTACATAACTTTAAATAGGTATTTAGAAGTATAGAAGGGTTCGTATGCATTTTATATATGATCCATTTTCCTTCTTTATGTGAGGTGAGTATATCTGCTTTCTTCAATTGTTTTAAATGCCGAGATACTAATGGTTGAGAAAGTTTTAAAGTATCACATATCTCACAGACACACAATCCACCTTCTCTTTGTATCAGAGTAATTATTTTTATTCTGTTGCTGTCACTCATCGCTTTTGAGAGGGTGACTATCTCTTCTATATGATTCAATTAAGCTCCTTTAAAGCTATATAACAATATTGTTATATGATATCAAGTTTTGTATTAAGGAACACTAATTATGGAAATAACACACTTTTTTGAAGCGTTATGGCAACTCAGTCTTGCTATGGCGCCCTATATTCTTTTTGGACTGCTTTTTGCAGGTATATTGCATGAACTAGTACCTGACAGCATTGTAACCAAACATTTAGGAAAGGACAATATCTCTTCTGTAGTGAAGTCAACAGTCTTTGGTATTCCCTTGCCTGTCTGTTCTTGTGGTGTCATTCCTCTGGCAACTTCTATCAAGAAATCGGGAGCATCTAAAGGTGCGACTCTCTCTTTTCTCATCTCTACACCTATTACAGGGGTAGACTCCATTATGGCAACCTATGGTATCTTTGGTTGGATATTTACACTCTATAGAGTAGTAACTTCTATGATTATAGCTATGGTAGCAGGTATACTCACCAACATCTTTGACAAAGAGGAAACAATGAGGGTAGATATTAACAAGGAGAATACATT
>JALXBG010000099.1 GCA_026991605.1 Sulfurovum sp. | reverse complement strand
TAAAGATGATGATGAGATTATGTCTTTGCAAATTAAAGATAAACCTATCTATGGTGTACAGTTTCACCCAGAGTCTATCATGTCCGAACATGGACATGAGATGTTAGACAACTTCTTAAAACTGTAACACTCATATGAAAAAACAGCATTTTCTCTTCATCATTGCACTGTATGTTGTTGCTGTTTTTTATCTTACCAGTACCACCCCCATTAGTCCCCATGAAGCCAATATCTATTATAGCTCTCACGATGTTGTTTCAACATTTATGCATTGGGGAGAACAGCTAACAGATGGCTTTTTAGGTATTCGTATTTTTTCTATTTTCTTTGGGTTCTTAAGTATTGCACTTTTTTATGAGCTGAGTAGACGGTATTTTAAAGAACGAAGATATGCATATATAGCTACAACACTCTTTATGTTATTGCCCGGTGTACTGACTGCAACAACGCTTGCAAACGTTGCTATTATTGTGTTACCATTGGTACTCTTTTTTGTTTTGATGTATGAAAGGCATAGTTTTTGGTCTTTGCCTTTTGTGATGCTTGCACTTTTCTTTATACATGAAGCATCTATCATTTTTTTTGTAGCAGTCTTAGCATACGGTATTGTTCATAAAGACAAAAAACTCTCCATATTCTCTGCTGCATTTTTGATAGCATTTGTCTATCTTGCAAAAGGTATAGAAATAGGAGGACGTCCTTCTGGGCATTTCTTGGAAATTTTTGGACTCTATGCCAGTGTTTTTTCTCCATTACTTTTTTTCTATTTTTTCTATGCGATGTATCGTATTTTGTTACGAGAGAAAAAAACACTGCTATGGTACATCTCTTTTACTGCCTTGGCTTTCTCTTTGCTGCTTTCCATTAGACAACGTGTCTACATCACAGACTTTGCTCCTTATGTGACTATTGCTATCATCTTAATGTTGGATGTGTTTAACCATTCTGTTAGGGTGCGTCTCCCTGAGTTTCAAAAACGTTATAAAAGAGCTTTTTATGTAGTGGTCTCTTTTTTAGTTTTGAGTGTACTCATTATTGTTTTCCACCGAATGTTCTTTTATGTCCTCAAAGACCCCTCTCAACATTTTGCCTATCGTATCTATAAACCGTATTTCTTAGCCAAAGAACTGAAAGCAAAGGGTATTGACTGTTACAATGATGCTCGTGGACGAGAAATTGACCAGTTAAGATATTACCACATTGATAGATGTAAAAACTATAGAGTTATCAATTAGAAAACTGTTTCTAAAATACACAATATTTACTTTCTCCTTATGATTTATATCACTCAAACAAAACTTAAAACTACTAAGTGCTAGACTATTAAGAACTAAACTAAAGGAGAACTCGATGGCTCAAAAAGCGATTAGAGAGTACGATGGCAAAGCAATCTTTGCCAAACATTGGAATGAATATTTTGATGGTTTCCACTATGGATTCAAATCAGTATTGGTTAGCAATGGTGATGAACTGAGAGAAAAAGCAAAAGAGCATGGTTTTGAATGGTTAAATCAAGAAGCATTGGTTGCAAAGCCAGATATGCTTTTTGGTAAAAGAGGTAAAAATGACCTCGTTTTATTTAAAACAAATAAGCCAGGTGATGTTACTTTGGAAGAAGCTGCAAAATGGATTGATGCAAAACAATCACATGATGTGACATTGCTCTCTGGTGAAAAAGGTCATTTATCGCATTTTATTATTGAACCATTTACTCCACATACACAAGAACAAGAGTATTATATTTCAGCTACTACTGTAGGAGAAGATGATGTACTTTATATGTCTGCTGAAGGTGGTATGGAAGTAGAAGAGGGATGGGACGAGAAAGTCAATGAAGTACATATCCCTATCAATATGCCAGATGCAGATATGGAAAAAGCAGTCAGAGCACACATTCCGGCAGATATTCCAGAAGCTAATAAAACAGCATTTGCTTCTTTTGCGATTCAGTTCTTCAAATTTTACAGAGATATGAATTTTGCTTATCTTGAAATTAATCCAATCGTTATGCTTGACAATGGTGAAATGGCGATTCTTGATCTTGTTGCACGTCTTGATGATACAGCAGGATTTATGATGACAGAACAGTGGGGAGATATAGAGTTCCCAACAGCCTTTGGTATGGAAGATCAGTCAGCAGAAGAGAAAGCTATCGCTGAAGCAGACAGTAAGTCAGGTGCTTCACTTAAACTTACTATTCTTAATCCTCAAGGTCGTATTTGGACGATGGTTGCTGGTGGTGGTGCTTCTGTTGTGTATGCAGATACTATTGCAGACTTTGCAGGGGTTGAAGATTTGGCAAACTATGGTGAATATTCTGGTGGACCAACTACAGGTGAGACTAAATTCTATGCAGAGACTATCTTTGATTTGATGACAAGATACGATGACCCTAGAGGAAAAGTACTTATTATTGGTGGAGCAATCGCTAACTTTACTGATGTTGCTAAAACATTTACAGGAATTATTCAAGCATTTGAAATTTATGCAGATAAACTCAAAGCACATAAAACAACCATTTATGTAAGACGTGGTGGGCCAAACTATGAAAAAGGTCTGAAAGATATTAAAGAAGCGGCTGATAGACTAGGGCTAGATATTCATGTTTATGGGCCAGAGACACATGTTACAGACATTGTACGTATGGCATTAGAGAAGTAAGGGCAGGAGAAGTAGATGAGTAAATTATATACTAAAGATACACAAGCAATTTTTTGGAATAACAATAAAACAGCCATTCAAAGAATGTTGGATTATGATTATACGATCGGTAGAGAAAAGCCTTCAGTAGCAGGTATTGTTGCCCCAACAAGTGGAAATAAATTTGAGAAATTCTTTTATGGACCAGATGAGATTATGGTACCACTTTACAAAACAACTGCTGATGCTGTTGAAGAACAACCACAGGCAGATGTACTTCTTAACTTCGCATCATTTAGAACAGCTTATGATGTAACCATGGAAGCTATTGCTATTGATGGACAATTTAAATCTATCATGGTTACAGCAGAAGGTATCCCAGAAAGATTGGCTAGAAAAATGAACCAAGCTTCTCGTGATGCTGGTGTAACAGTTATCGGGCCAGCAACTGTTGGTGCTATTGCTCCAGGTGCATTTAAAATTGCAAATATTGGTGGAACCATTACTAACATTGTAAACTCTAAACTTCACAGAGCAGGGTCTTGTGGTCTTGTCACACGTTCAGGTGGTCTTTTCAACGAACTTTCTAACATCATTGCTATCAATGCAGATGGTATTGCAGAAGGTGTTGCTATTGGTGGAGACAGATTCGTAGGATCTGTATTTATCGACAACCTTCTTAGAATGGAAGAAAATCCAGATGTAAAATATATGATTTTACTTGGTGAAGTTGGTGGTACAGAAGAGTACAAAGTGATTGAAGCTGTTAAAAATGGTCAAATTAAAAAACCAATTATTGCATGGTGTATTGGTACCATTGCTAAACATTTTTCTTCAGGTGTTCAATTTGGTCATGCAGGCGCTTCAGCAAATGCGGATTCTGAAACAGCAGCATACAAAAACAAAGCTATGGCAGAAGCCGGTATCTATGTACCAGAGTCATTTAATGACCTCCCAGCCAAGATTAAAGAAGTCTATACAGACCTAAAATCAAAAGGTGTGATTACAGATATTGAAGAGCCAGAACTTAAAATTGTGCCAAAAGTAAGAAGAAGTAAAGAGTTTATCTGTACTATCTCTGATGATAGAGGCGAAGAGTGTACTTATGCTGGGTTCCCTATCTCTTCTGTGGCAACACCAGATACAGGTAAAGGTATCGGTGATGTTATTTCACTTCTGTGGTTTAAAAAGCAGTATCCAGAGTGGGCTACACAGTTTATTGAAACAGTGATTAAAACTGTTGCTGACCATGGACCAGCAGTATCTGGTGCACACAATGCAAAAGTAACTGCACGTGCTGGTAAATCAGTGGTTGAAGCATTGGTAACAGGTCTTCTTACTATTGGGCCAAGATTTGGAGGTGCTATTGATGGCGCAGCGAAGTACTTTAAATATGCAGATGACAATAACCTTTCACCAAAAGAGTTCTTATCGTACATGAAATCTGAAGGTGTGCCAATCCCAGGAATCGGACACAGAATCAAGTCTCTTAAAAACCCAGATTTACGTGTGACTGGTCTTATGAACTTTGCAGCTGAGCACTTCCCAGCTACACCACTTCTTGACTATGCTAAGACAGTTGAAGCATTGACTACTTCTAAGAAAGAGAACCTTATCCTTAACGTGGATGGTACTATCGGTATTCTTATGGTAGATATGTGGAGAGCCTTAGGTTACTCTGAAGATGAAATCAATGAATTCATCGAGTCAGGTACACTGAATGCATTCTTTATTGTAGGACGTTCAATTGGATTCATCGGTCATGTACTTGATGAAAAACGTCTTGCTATGCCTATGTATAGACACCCTATGGATGATATCCTGTACGACGTACAAAAAGCAGAAAAAATATAAAAGATTAGCTTCGGCATATCTTAGTCCGAACGGATATTTTCCGTTCGGTCACATACAATATCTAAACTCTTCCTATAAAATTTCCATTTAAATAACTCCATAACAAATTTAAACTTCCATTATCATTTCAGTAAATATTCTTTATACGAAAGTATAGAAGCCATTTTAAGTTTAATATTTTAATTACAAATCGAATAGTTATGTAAATTACTTTTAATTGGTAGTAAACTTTTTAGTGAAAACTGTAAAACACACATAAAAAATTTATATAAATATTCCTAATTCATAAGATAAAATATAGTCTTAAATTATACTACAAAACTTTCAAAATTCTCCAAACAAAGTGCTACACGGACACAGCATTAAATTAAAGACAAATAAGCCAATTTTTATTTTTTTTACCTATATAATGTAAGTAAATAATTTTTTTCAACAAATTTGCATATTTTTCTAAAAAACCCTTGACAAGGAAGAAGTTCGGTGCTATAATACGCGTCCAACAACACATGGACGGCTAGCAAG
>JALXBG010000098.1 GCA_026991605.1 Sulfurovum sp. | reverse complement strand
TCTATAAGGATGGGGAATATTTATATTCTAAGTCAATAGAATTTTCATTAGAACAAATATATGATAAGTTTTGTGAGCATATTGGTGAAAAAGTTGATGAGTCTGAATTTTTTGCAATATTAGAAGCAGAAGGTCTAAAGACAACCAATAATGATTATCAACAAAACTTCATGAAAATATTTGGTGAAGTTTTTATTACTATCAATGATATTATCATTTATGCTAAAAGAGCTTTTAATTTAGAAACTATTGACCAAATGTTTATTGGTAGTGAAAGAGGACCAATTATTGGTTTGGATGATTACAGTCAAAACTATTTGGGACTACATTCATCAGACTTTAATTTTAACTATAATGTAAACAATGAAGAGTGGTACACAGATCAACTCCAATACTTGATGTTATTAAGTTCATTTGAATACATGGAAGATGAATCATCATTTGTCAATCTTACTATGTATCCTAGAGCTCCATCTTTTGTAAATAGAGCAAGTGGACAATTTATTATCTCAATATTTGCAGCAATTTCATTAAGTTTGGCATATCCTCTTTTTTACCTTGTAGGTTCTTATATTAATGATGCAAAAATTTATGCACTGAATAGTGAAAATAAAAAGTTATCTGCTGAGTCAAAAAAGTATAAAACAATTTTAGGTAAGAAACAAAATGAAATAAAAGCATTAGATACAAAAATAAAAAATGTATCAAAGGTTTATAGTGGAAAAACAAAAACATTAACTGCCATATATGATAAAAAAATTAATTATAAATTGAAATCAGGGTTTTATTATACTCTTGCAGAAGAATTAGAAAAATTTGATGTACATGTTAATATGATATCTACAGAAGGAGATACTTTATATGTTTCATTGGTAAGTACAGATGATAGAAAATTTACTGAACTTATTAAATATATTTCAGATACACATTTTGATGATGTAAAAGAGATAGATATAGAACGTATAGAGAAGGATCCTGAGGGTAATTACTATAAAGGTATCTTAAAGGTTGTAAGATGAAATTTATTGAAGATAAATTAGAAGAGTTAGATAATTATTTTGCTCCTAAAAAAGAAAATGAAAAGTGGATGCTAATATTAGGTGTGGCAGGAATTATTGGGTATTTGGGCTACTCACTCCTTTTGCCATATACTGAAGAATTATATAATACTAGTGAACGTAATAAAAAACGTATCCAAAAAAATATTAATGATAATAAAACCTACTTAAGTTCCATTACAAGGAATGGAGATAGAGAATTTCTTATTAAGAAATTTGATCATGATATCAAAATGAAAAAGAAAAAAATAATAAATATTAAAGACAAAGTTAAATTTATTGATTCTAATTTAGAAAAATTATCTGATATGCTTTTTAATCAAAAATCATGGTCAAGATTTTTAAATTCTATTACGCAAAAAGCAGAAGTTCATAATGTAGATTTAGAATACATCAGTAATCAATATGTAGATAATAATGGTAGTTTTGGACATGTACTTGAAATTGGTATTGGTGCGGTTGGAAGCTATGAAAATATTGTGAAATTTATGAATGAACTTGAGCAAAATGTTTTGGTTACAGATATTTTTGAAACAAAATCTGAGTTAGATGATAATTCTTCAGATTTAAAAGCAGATATTAATATTTCAGTTTGGGGGATTAATCACTAATGAAAAAATTATTTTTATTTTTATTGGCAATGACAATTATCGTGAATGCAGATCTCTCTATAAAACAAATAGAAGTGATGATACATAAGATTCATAAAGAAAGGAAAGGTGTTAAATTAGAAGCACTGGATGGTATAAAGGATCCTTTTGTGCAATTTAAAGAAGAAAATAATGTTTCAACTGTTGTAATACCAACAGTTAAAACAGCAGAAGAAGCCAAACTGGTTTTGCATGCCATTGTAAATGGTAAAGCATATATTAATGATAGTTGGATGGCAGTCAATGACAATATTTTAGGATATGAACTAAAATACATAGGGAACAAAGGTGTGGTACTTAGAAATGAAAATCATATTAAAAAATTATTCTTGCGTAAGCAGGAAAATAATTTTATAAAGCTTGAGGAGAGATAAAATGAAATACATACAAAAAACTGGAATAAAGCTATTGGTTGCAATAGGGATATTTTTTGGGCTAAATACAACTATGATTGCAGGTAATTGTTCTACAAAGCTTTTTTCAGTGACAATCGATAGCAAATTAACTATTGGGGATGTGATTGATAATCTTGCGGAGACTTGTGGTTTAACAGTGATCGTAAAAGATGATGCAGCAAAATTAAGATTGAATAAAAAATTATATTATGTTAAATTGAAAAATAGTACATTAAATGGTTTTTTAAATACAATTTTAAAAGATAATGATTTAAATTATACATTACATGGAAATAAATTAAAGATTTCATATTTAATTACAAGAACATTCAGGATACATTATATTTCTGGAGGTAGGATTGGAAAAAGTACAGCGAATGTAACAATTGCCAATGCAAATGATGCAACAGGAAGTGCGTCAAGTAGTGGAAGTGGAGCAGCCTCTAATTCTAAAACAGGTATTAGTATAGTTAGCAGTAATGAATTTAAGTTTTGGAAAACAGTTGAAAAAGAGATTCAACGTATACTTGGTGGGGCTGGAGATGATAGTGCACATTATACTAAAACTGGAGAGACATGGACTGATTCAGATGGAAAAATTTGGGAATACAATCCACTTGCTCCTATTGTTAATCCTGAAGCAGGTATGATAACTGTTACCGGTACGGAAAGACAAATTAACAGAGTAGCTAGATATATGCATACACTCTCTAAACAAATGGAATCACAAGTTTTAATTGATGTACGTATATTAAGTGTCTCTTTTGATGACAGTACTACTTCTGGTGTTGATTGGTCTCAACTTTATACTTTGCAGAATTTAACAATTAATTCTCTTATGGATGCACAAAAAAATATCACAGGATATAAATGGGATGACAAAGTGGGTTTGACAGAAGTTAGTGGAGGGGTTGTACCTGCTGATCAAAGGACAGCACAGGTTGTTAGTATTACTGGTCATACAAAAGTTGCAGATGTTGTAAGATTTTTATCGACACAAGGCAATGTTAAATCTATTTCAAGTCCGCGTGTTATGACACTTAATAATCAACCAGCACTTATCTCAGTAGGGCAAGAGTTATTTTATAAAATTAAATCTTCAAGCACTAGTAGTAGTGGAGGTGGTGCAGTTGCAGCAGAAGGTGAAAGAGTAGATTCAGTTTTTGCTGGTATTTTATTGGATATTACACCTGAAATTAATTCAAATGGTTATATTACATTAAAAATAAACCCTTCAATTTCAGATACGATTAATGATGTACCAAACGATGGTGCTGCTAGATCTATCCCTCCAGATTTAATACGAAGACAAATTGCTTCTGTTATAAAAGTAAAAGATGGTGAACATGCTATTTTAGGTGGGCTTATTTCAAGTAAATCTGGATTTAAAAACAATAAAATACCATTGTTAGGCGATATGCCACTTATTGGGGATTTATTTAAACGTGAAGAAAAAATTAATAAGGTAGAAGAGCTTGTATTGATTATTACTCCACATATTGTTAAAAACTCTAAATCAGTTTCATTAAAAGATTTAGGATATACAAAGTTAAATGAAAAGTAGATACTCTGCTGCAAAAAATGTATTTGTCGATTCAATTGATATCGATGATTACATTGAACTAAATTCTTCCGTTGCTGCATATCAACAACTCCAACACAGTATGGAAAAGCCTTTGAAAATGATTTTGTTGTTTGGTAGACCTGGTACGGGTAAAAGTATATTACTTAATCGCATTCAAGAAAAATTAAAACATCAAAAAGAAATTTATTATTTTGATACACCTGCACCTACAGAAAAAGAATTTTTTCAAAAATTATTTAAAGTACTTACAGAAAAAGATTTACCTAAAAATACTGAAGTAAACTTTTCTGCACTTATTGATTTTTTCAAAAATTTACGTGGTAAAAGAGAAATTATTATTCTATTGGATGAAGCACAAATGTATGATGCTGAAATGATGGAAAAAATACGATTATTATCAGATACACGTGCTGTGAAATTTGTGGTCTCTTTACATAAAACTGAAGATGAAGATCTTATAGCTAAAGAACATTTTAAGTCACGTATTTGGGAAGTAATTGAACTTAAAAATGCGACAAATGAAGATCAAACTGCATACGTACATAAAAAACTTTTAAAAAAGAATCTTTTTGAGATTGCAAATAGTATCAAAGCAAAAGATATGAAGCTGATTCATAAGTTTACAAATGGCAATTATAGAGAATGTAATAAGTTGATGTTTACTATTTTTGAGATTTGTGAATACTATGATGAAAATGAACCTTCAAAAATAAATTATTCTCATATACCACAAAAAATTATTGAAATGGCAGCATTAAAATTGGGATATATACATGTATGATATGAAGCCTTTGGAAGAAAAATGGTTAAAGTACCAAATAAAAAAAAGAAAGCCTTGGTACTTATTTTTCATACTTTCTATTGTCATATTATTGAGTATATTATTTTTACTGAATAGAAATGATATCAAATTTAATATTTTTGATGCATTTTCCCCTACTATCAACAAACTTTCCAATGAACATATTTTTTTGGTAAAAAAACATGATAATAGTTTTGTACTATTAAATAATGCATTAACACGACTTGAGACATTTGAGTCACATACTTCTGAACTTATTAAATCTAAAAAAAATAATGTTTCTACTCATCCTACTATGACAGATATGTTAGTTGATATACCTATTTTAGATGAAAATGGTGAGAATATTTTTAATAAAGATAATGATGAACAGAGAGAGAAAGTTCATCTTGATATTATAGAAACAACGAGTATTTCCGCATATGAAGATGTTGAAAAACGTTTTCAACAATCTAATAATATTGATGATGCACTTTTTTTGGCAAAAACTTATTACAAAAAAGGGAACTATAAAAAGGCTGAAGAGTGGGCATTTGAAACCAATCAATTAGATCCCACATTAGAAGAAAGTTTTTTGATTTTTGTTAAGTCTAAAATGAAATTGGGTCAAAAAAATGAAGTAATATCTATTTTAAATCAATATTTGAATCATAAAAATTCTCAAGATGCTAGAATTTTATTGGAACAAATTAAAAATGAAAAATTTTAATAATATACATGAAGGTGAATAATGGTTAAATTAATTGAAATTATGTTAAAAGAAAAGCTTATTACTAAGGATGCTATTTCAGCATTAGTGAAAAGCAGACCTCCTAAAAAAATATCATTTGCGAATTTGATAGCTGAAAAAATGATTGATTTACATACAGTTGAAATTTTTCTTGCGAAGAAAGTACGTCAAGGTACAATTACTCTGTCTCATTTAGAAAAAATTGAAGGAATAGATATTATTCCTATTATCAAAGAAGTTGCTAAAGCATTACATGTAGAGTATATTGATTTGGATGAAGTCGAAATAGATATGAGACTCTTTTCACAAATCCCATATAGACAACTTTTAAAATATAATGTTATTCCTATAGAAGAGACAGATTTAAATGTTTTAATTGTATTTGATGATCCACTTGATATGGCTGCACAAGATGCTATTCAAAGATTATTTCCCAAAAAGCCGATACGTATTGCTATTGCAAAACCAAAACAAATACATGCACATTTACAACGTCTGGAAATTAATGAAAGTATTAAAGGACTTGTTACTGATATCCGCAAAGATTTAAACCAGGAAGGTAATGTAGATGAACAAGATGATGAAAATCCTGCAGTTTTAAAACTTATAGATATTATTTTAAAATCTGCAATTTTTGCAGGTGCAAGTGATATTCATATTGAAGCCACAGAAAAATCTTGTATTATTAGAACAAGAGTTGATGGTATACTTCGTCAAAGTTTTACATTTGACAAAGATATTTTTAATCCATTAGCTTCACGAATGAAGTTATTGTCTAATTTAGATATTGCTGAAAAAAGAAAACCACAGGATGGTAGATTTTCGGCAACAGTAGCGAAAAAAGATTTTGACTTTAGGGTTTCTACTTTACCTACAATTTTTGGAGAATCAATCGTCCTTCGTATTTTAGATAAGTCAAAAGCAATGATTAGACTTGAAGATGCAGGGATGAGTAAATTTTGTTATGATAAATTTTCAGAAGCAATTAAAGTACCGTATGGAATCGTACTGGTCACAGGACCTACAGGATCTGGTAAAACAACGACATTGTACGGTGCAATTAATGCAATTAAAGATGTGAAAGATAAGATTATTACTGTTGAAGATCCTGTGGAATATCAAATGTCTGGACTTCAACAGGTAAATGTTAGAGAAAGTGTTGGGCTTGGATTTTCTGCTGCCTTGAAATCAATTTTGAGACAGGATCCAGATAAAATAATGATTGGTGAAATTCGTGATACTGAGACTTTACGCATAGCCATTCAAGCAGCATTAACTGGTCACTTGGTACTTTCTACACTACACACAAATGATGCTATCTCATCTATTTCAAGAATATTAGATATGGGTATAGAAGAATATCTGGTTTCTGGAGCACTTGTTGCTATTCAAGCACAAAGACTTGTACGGAAAATATGTACACATTGTAAAAAAGAGGCACCGCTTGATCCTATACTTTATAAAGAGGTAGAACAATATTTACCTGAAAATCCAACTTTTTATAAAGGTGAAGGATGTAAAGAGTGTGGGCATACTGGATATTCTGGAAGAGAAATGATCTCTGAAGTTTTAACAATATCTGAAACACTTGCACGGATGATTGCAAAGGTAGCTTCTAAAGAAGATTTAACAAAACAAGCTGTAGAAGAAGGATTCGTAACGATGTTCGAAGATGGTGTACAAAAAGCACTTGAAGGTAAATCAACAATTGAAGAAATATTTAGAGTAGCGAGGTTATAAAATGAAGTATTTTAGTGTTACACTCATGGAAAAGGGAAAAAAACGTCAAGAGATTATAAAGGCTGTCAATAAAATGTCAGCAGTACAAGTTGCTAAACAAAAATTTCCTCGTACATTAATTACAAAGGCAATTGAAACATCTGCACCACTTGAAGATTCTATTGTACAGTTTTTCACTGGATTGAAGAAGTTTTCAAAAAAGAAAATACCAATACAAGATAAAATTTCGACAATTCGTCAAATTGCTGTTATGACAGATGCAGGTATTGCAATCAATGATACATTACTTGAAGTTTCTGAAAATACACAAAATAAGCAATTAAAAGAGATATATGCTAAAGTTAATTCTGATATTAATGCGGGTAATAGTATGTCAGATGCAATGGAACCTTATACGGAAGAATTTGGTCATGTTGCTTTAGCTATGACAAATCTTGGTGAAAGAACTGGTAATATTTCGGAGTCATATCATAAGCTTGCAGATATTATGGAGAATATTAGAGATAATACTGCAAAGTTTAAAAAAGCAATTCGCTCACCACTCATTACTTTGGCAGCAATGGCTATTGCATTCACCATTCTAATTATGGTGGTTGTTCCAAAATTTAAAGATATATTTTCTAAATTTAAGACAGAACTCCCAATACCAACACAGATTTTATTAAAATTGGAATGGGCATTTTCCAATTATGGATTATTGATTCTTATTATATTAGTTGCATCTATTTTTTTAGTTAAATTTATGTATAAAAATAATGAAGACTTTAAATATAAAGTTGATAAAGTCTTAATACATCCTCGGTTTTACTTAATCAATAAAGCTATTTTTCTTTCCACAATGCATAAATATAATCTAGTTTTTGGTGAACTTGTTAAATCAGGAATCCCTGTATCTGAAGCATTAGATACAGCGGTAGGCATGGTAGATAATGAAGTCATTAAGGAGAAATTATTAACGGTTAATGCTAATATAGGTAGAGGTATGTCGTTGGCAGAGTCTTTTCAAATCACTGGGTTATATGAAAATATGTTACTTCAAATGATTAAAGCTGGTGAAGCTGGTGGGCAACTTGATGCAATGCTTGATAAAGTAACAGATTATTATGATATGGAATTTCAAGATTTGATAGATAATTTATCTGCATATATTGAACCAGTTATGATGTTTTTTATTGCAGGATTAGTTTTACTTATGGCACTTGGAATATTTTTACCTATGTGGGATTTAGGTAGAGCAGTAAAGAATTAGAATATTAAATGAGAGGAAATTTTATTCCTCTTCTACTGTAAATTTAAATTTCATAATATATGATACTTTAAAGCTTTCTCCAAATCTTCAGGAGTATCAATACCAAAACTTTCTGTGTTTACTTCTACCATGGCAATCATGTAGCCATAATAGAGGGCTCTTAGTTGTTCTAGTTTTTCTATATCTTCTAAAGGTGCAGGGGTACTGGAACAAAATGATTCTAAAGATTTCATAGTAAATCCATAGATACCTAGGTGTCCCTTGTATTGATCAAAGTGATGGTCTCTGGGGTAGGGTATTTTTGCACGCGAAAAGTATAGAGCAATATCTTTTTCATCCGTAACAACTTTTACAATGTTTGGGTCATCTGCTTCAGGGTTTGTAATGATTTTATAGCATGAATTCATCATTATATTAGGATTGGTTTTGTTGGATTGTGTGAGCTTGTAGATAGCCTCAATTACTTCTGTTTCAATAAATGGTTCATCGCCCTGTACATTAATGATGACTTCATCTTCCCCTAGTCCAAGCTTTTGTGCTGCTTCGTAAATCCTATCTGTACCACTTTGATGTGATTCAGAAGTTATAACAGCTTTTATGTTATATGATTGTGCTATCTTCATCACTTCTTCTGAATCAGTTGCTATGGCTACATCATCTATGTCTTGTACTGCCATGGCAGTTCTTATGACCATTGGGGTACCTCCAATGTCTGCTAACACTTTATTTGGGAAGCGACTTGACCCTATACGCGCAGGAATGATAATCATGATGTAACCTTTAATTGTATTAGCCATAATTTTACACTCTGTATGCTAAAATACAAGACTTTAAAGGATAGATATGTCACAAGCACTTTTACTTCTCAATATGGGTGGACCTAACAATGTTGAAGAAGTTGAACTTTTTTTGCGTAATATGTTTGCAGATAAAAATATTTTAACGATGAATCCATATACACGTAAATTGGTATCTACCATTATCATTAATGGTCGTCTCGAAGAGGTAAAAGAAAATTATGGTTTACTTGGAGGAAAATCACCTCTACCGGACTTAACACAAGCACTGATCAAAAAGTTAGAATCTAAAATTGAGATACCTATCTATCCAGTTATGCGATATGTCCCTCCTTTTGCTGATGTAGTGTTAGAAGCGTGTCAAGAAAAGGGTATTGATGAATTGATTTTGTTTCCTATGTATCCACAATACTCTACAACCACAACGCTCTCTTCTGTCGAAGATATAGAAGAGAGATGTGCGCTTTTGGGCTATAGTCCTAAAATCACAGTAATTGATCCTTATTATGATGATTATGACTATATAGAAGCATCTTGTGAGAAAATTATTGAGGCGATGGAAGGAAAAGATACAAAAGAGTATGATTTACTTCTTTCTGCACATGGATTACCAGTGAGTATCATTCAGGCGGGTGATCCATATCAGACGCATGTAGAGGGTAATGCCAGTGCTATTAAAATCTACTTGCATGAACGTGGTATCAAGTTTCATGATATAAAACTTGTCTATCAATCTAAAGTAGGTTCTTCGGATTGGCTAGAGCCAAATCTGGTAGATGTGTTGCGTAACCCTACACATAGAAAAGTTGTTATCTTCCCTTTAGCATTTACTGTAGATAATTCTGAGACAGTATTTGAACTAGATATAGAACACAGAGAAATCGCAGAGAAGATAAAATATGATGAATATGTGGTTGCAAAATGTATGAATGATTCTGATAAGTTTGTAGATTTGATAGTAGACAGGGTATCTAAAGTCTCGTGCAAACCATAGAAACATCTTTTGAAGCTACTACGGAAGTCAATCGCTCAAAATTTATAGCCTATCTTGTACCTATCGCATCTTATGAACGTGATTTTGGCATGGATAGCGTGGAGTGGAAAATTGTAGGAAGTGAAGAGAAAGTAGAAAAATTCAAATTACTTTAGGGGGTGTGCTATGATGCACATCCCCAGAGAGTATTTAAAATTAAAGTGCTTCCGCATCTTCTTCGTCAGTTCTGATACGAATTACTTTTGAGATATCAGATACAAAGATTTTACCATCACCGATTTTACCAGTTTTAGCATTTTCTTGTATTGCTTTGATAGCGATATCTACGTACTCGTCTGAGCTTACAACAATTTCTATTTTAATTTTAGGAATGAATTCAACAACATATTCAGCACCTCTATAAAGTTCAGAGTGCCCTTGTTGTCTACCATAACCTTTTACTTCGGATACGGTCATACCTTCAATACCTGCTTCAACTAGTGCGTCTTTTACGTCTTCTAGTTTGAATGGTTTAATAACTGCTTCAATTTTTTTCATTAATAATCCTTTATAAATTATGAGTGGCTAACATTTATATGTTAGTCACTTTTTCACCATGTAGTGTTTCATCAAGACCGATTTCTTCAGTCTCAGTATCTACTCTTGCACCACCAGTTACAGCTGATGCGATGTAGTAAACCACAACAGTTCCGATAAGTGTCCATAGTGCAACTACACCTACAGATTGAAGTTGAACCATAAATTGACCCATTCTGTCTCCAGATTCTTTTAGTGGTCCGTCCCAAAGAAGATCTTTATCGTTAAGTGCAAGTACGCCTGTCATAAGTGCACCCCAAAGACCTGCAAGGAAGTGGATACCAAATGCATCTAAAGAATCATCATATTTGAATATTTTCTTGAGTACAACAACACCAAAGAAACCAATCACAGATCCACCGATACCTACGATGAATGCCCCACCAACAGATACGAAACCTGCAGCTGGAGTAATAGCGACAAGACCTGCTACAATACCAGATGCAATCCCAAGAAGTGTAGGTTTTTTGAATATAAACCACTCAATGAACATCCAAGTAAGCCCAGCAGCAGCTGTAGCAATGGTGGTTGTAAGTAACGCTACACCAGCAACTGCATTTGCACCAAATGCTGAACCGGCATTAAATCCATACCAACCGAACCATAGTAGAGCTGCACCGGCAGCAGTAAGAAGGATACTGTAAGGTTTCATAGCTTGTTTAGGGTAACCTGCTCTTTTACCAACTAAGATAGCAAGAACAAGACCAGCCAAACCACCGTTCATGTGTACAACTGTACCACCGGCAAAGTCAAGAGCACCAGCATCAAAAAGAAGTGCACCGTCTCCACCCCATACCATGTGAGTAATAGGAGCATAAACTACAAGACCCCATAGTGCAACGATTACCATCCATGTTGAAAATTTCATACGACCGATAACAGAACCAGAAGCTATGGCTACAGTAATTGCAGCAAAAGTACCTTGGAATGCAACAAATACGTATGTAGGGTAAGAACCACTAAGGTCTTTCCATGTGATACCATCTAACATTACGTTACCAAAACCACCGAAGAAGCTTTGTAGTGATGCGCTTTCGTTTGTACCAAATGCGATAGAGTATCCTGCAATAACCCATACAACTATTGCAAGTACAAATGCTCCCATTACCATTGCGTATGTGTTAAGAACATTTTTAGAACGTGTCATACCACCATAAAACAGTGCCAAACCTGCTGGTGTCATAAGCAAAACAAGTGCTGTAGACATCATCATCCACGCTGTGTCTCCTGTATCTAGTTTATCTTCTGCAAAAGCAAAGATAGGCAAGAACAACGCCATTAGAGCTGAAAGTTTTAATTTCATGCTAATTCCTTTTATATTGTTTTTTTACAGATAAATCATAGCATGTATTAGATTTCTTAATATCTTAAGAGTGATTAATTTTTAAGCAATTCTTAGAGTATTAAGTGATGAGAGGAATTTCTAATTTAATAGAGTGTTCTTTAAGTAAAGATTTGATTTGACTTTCTGCGGCAAGGAGGCGTATTTCCTCATCGGCATCGTTATAGCGTCCATTGGCTTCAATAGAGAGTTGAATGAGAGGCTCTTTTTTATCTTCTATAATAACATGCTGCCCTATGAGAAGCTTTAGAGAAATATCAATAGAGTCAGAAGACCTAAAGGCATTGAGTACTTTACGCAGGAGTTTGGAAAAATTATTTTGATCGAGTTTAAAAGGAGGTAAGTCCTGATCGGTTAATAGCTTTAAGGGGTTTGGGTTTTTTGTTTTAAAGAGCGCGATGTTTGCTTCAAGTAAGATATTGATATCGGTCATAATGAACTTATCTGTCTCTAATTTTCTTGTAGGTTTTACCCGAGGGGTATTGTATAAACGTATAGATATCTGCTCTTCATTTTCATACCCTATAGTGATAGCATGAAATATAAATGAGTCGTAATTTAAAGTAAGTGAAGTGGTTTTGTAGCCAAAACTTTGTGGTGCATAGGAGACGGCGATATCGTAAAGTTCTTTTTTTGAGACATATCCAAAGAGTATCTCCGCTGCATTATTCAAGTAGAGAATTTTCCCACTATTGTTAAAGAGTATAAAGGGGCTGTTATCCCACTCTACAAATGCTTCAAAATTAATATCCATCGTTTATCCTAGTCAATATGATGCTCGTAGATTTTTTTTCTGAGTGTATTCCGGTTGATACCAAGTACTTGAGAAAGTTGTAATTGTGAACCAAATTTTTTAAGTCCGGCTTGAATCAATGGCTTTTCATACAGACTCAAATATTCTCTATAGGCATCATTCCCATCCAAGTTCTTCAGTAGGTAGTGGTAGAGTACTTCTTCTATCTCACTGCTGTCCATAGAATGTTGCACCAAGTAAAGATAAATAGACTTCTTCAAACTTTGACTGTTTTTACTTAGGTTTAAAGGTATGTTTTTCAAGTCTATATCCAAACTATCCAGCATAAGTATAGAGCGTGCCTCTTGTGCAAAGTGTTTTGTCAGGTAGGTTACATCATCAGGACGTTCTACAAGTGGCGGCATTGTATAGATGAAACCAAAGAGGTCATCGATGAGGCTTGAGTTCCCTATGTAGTTAGCTGTAGCAATAATCCGTTTGTTTGAAAAATCAAAATTGCTTTGATTGGTAAGTTTCTCAAAATCTGTAATAATCAGCTCATCATGATTTTCAAGTGCCTGTGTGACTTCTTCTTGGTTCGCCCCCGAAACAATAGGTGCATCAGGAAATAGGTATCGTGCAAGTGATTTTTTACCTATATGAGGTTCTCCTATAATGATAGAAGAGACAAAGAGTGTCTTTGTGAGGTTAAAACTTTTAATAATATGTTGAATCTTATCTGATGTGGTGAAAAATGTTTCCATATGATGCTTTCATGATGATTAATTATTAATCATAGCATAGTTTTATAAAAATATAACCCAAATCTCTCATTAGAAAATAGCATTTGACACAACCATCACATGCATGGGCTTCGTGTAAAATCATCATCGAACCTATGGGTGCGATTCAAATTTTACACAAACCCCCTACACACGAGCGTTGCATCTACTGCAAGTTTTCTAATGCGAGATTTGGGTATAACAGATAAGATATGTTAGAATAGTTCATTATAGATAAAAGGCACTTCATCAAAGCATCATTTCAACAGTTTTATCAACACTTCTCTTACCTTGAGTTAGAACAGGCAGTTGAATATTTTTCTATCTTAGGTGGTATTGGAAAAGATGCCCAGTTAGATTACTTTGATGATGTTTTCTCCATGGTAAAGTCAAACTTTGTAGAGAACTTTACAAACTTTCAAGAACTCGTTTCTCCTTCATACCTTATAGAAACACCGTATCGAGAACTGTTGGTAGCTGTCGCACGTGGAGATGGTAAACTCTATTCTGTACTGCGAAAAGCGAAACTCTCTGAGAGTGCAGGAGAGAAAGTCTTAGAAGAACTTGTCTCTTTAGGCATCTTAAAAGTGGAACACTCACGTGAAGCACCGTTACGTGTTCATCCTAAGCATAAGCTTCCAAAAGACCAACGTGCCTACCGCATTCAGGATAAAGTACGTTTTAGACAACCTTTTATGCGTTTTTGGTTTGGGTTTGTAACTTATTATAGAAAAGATTTGGCATTAGGAAAAGGTGAAGCTTTTCTAGAGAATTTTGAAAAACATTATGAGCGTTTACGCTCTTTAGTCTATGAACAACTCTGCGATGATTTACTTGTGAAACATTATGAGAGCAAAGAACCCATCATCTCTTCTGGTTCCTACTGGAATATTTATAGTGAGTTTGACATATTGGCTGTGACAAAAAGTAAGAAGCTCATTTTGGGTGAATGTAAATATAAAGACCGAACAGTGTGTAAAAATGAACTCACCAAACTCAAACAAAAAGCAGCAGAGTCAGGTATAAAAGTAGATACCTATGCACTCTTTTCCAAAAGTGGGTTTTCTAAAGAGTTACTAGGTATGAGGGATGATAAGTTACTTTTGTTTGATTTGAATGATTTGAAAGTGCTTTTGTAGGGTGCGTTTGCTAACGCACCACATAATAAAATTTGTACAAAATAAAACTTTCGCCGTAAGGGCTAATAAAAGGTGTGGTGGCAACCACACCCTACGGCTATGATGAAGATTTAGCCTTCTCATCCACCAACACTTCCTCTTCATACACCTTGATACCTTCCAAATAACCAGATATCTCTACTTCTTCATATGCTATACCTTCAGGTACTGCCTCAGAGTGTAGTTGTACGGCACACTGTTTGTAGTTTGGCTCAAAAGATTTAGGGTCAAACTCTGGGATGGTGATATTGTTGATGAGTTGTTCGTTAAAATGAAAAGGTACAAAGACATTTCCTTCACGTACTGTCTCACTTACTTTAACGATGATATCTTCTACACGACCACGTGTGCCTGAAAGTGCTATACGGTCGCCACTTTTTACTTGTAGCTTAAGTGCATCTTTAGGGCTTAAGTCTACCCATGCTTCAGGGGCTAGTGCATCAAGGATGCCTATGGTTCCTGTTTTGGTTCGTGTATGAAACTGCTCTACAGTTCGTCCTGTATTGAGGATGAGAGGTAAACCTTTACATGCCATCTCAGAAAGAGGTACCCACTCAACAGGGAGTAGGCTGGCTTTTCCATCAGCTGTTCTACATGGCATATCAGGAGAGTAGAGACGTTTAGTTCCCTCTGGTGCATCTGTATTACATGGCCATTGTATGCCACCGAGCTGCTCTATCTTCTCATACGACATTTCTGAATAGTCACAGAGCTGTCCTTCACTCACACGCTTGATTTCATTAAAGACATCTCGTGGTGTGTTTAAGTCTTTAAAAAGTAATTCATGTTTGTCTTCAAAGTATTTAGAAAATTCTAAGACTATATCAAGGTCGGCTTTACTATCTCCCAATGGTTCCACAGCTTTTTTTGCAAGGTTACAACGTCTTTCAGAGTTCGTGTAACATCCTTCTTTCTCAGACCATGTCGCAGCAGCAAAAACCACATCGGCTATCTGCGCAGTGTCAGACATAAAGGCATCTTGTACTACGAGTATATCTAGCTTTTTGAGGGCTTCACGCAAGGCATTTTGGTCTGGGTAACTCACTAGTGGATTGGTAGCGACTACCCATAAGGCTTTTATCTCTCCACGGTTAATGGCATCGATGATTTGAGGGTAGGCATACCCACGTTTGTTAGGTACCAAATCTACAGGCACACCCACGATGTCTGCGAAAGCTTGTCTGTCAGCATCTGAACCGTAGTTTCTGTATCCAGGGATGGAAGAGGTAAACCCAAACTCACGTGTTCCCATGGCATTACACTGTCCTGTAATGGACATGGGGCTTGCACCTTCACGTCCTACATTTCCTGTGATGAGGGCTAGGTTACAGATGGCAGAGACAGTGTCGGTACCTATGCTACTTTGGTTCACACCCATTGTCCATGCAGACATCACGGCATCTGCTTGTGAGTAGATTTTGGCTAGATTGTAAAGTTCTTTTACATCAATGCCTGTGATTTGGGCTACTTCTTGTGGAGGGTAGTTAGCTAATATGTGCTTCTTGAACTCTACATATCCATTGGTACGTTCACGTATAAATTTTTCATCTTCCCACCCTTGCTCAAAGATGATGTAACAGAGTCCATTAATCAGTGCTAAATCAGAACGCGGTTTAAGAGGTACAAAAATGTCTGCCATCTGTGCTGTCTTAGACTTGCGAGGGTCAACTACGATGATAGTAGGTTTTTTACCCGTGACAGATTCATTTTTAGCGATATGAAGCTTTAAGATAGGGTGATTGTCAGCGATGTTCGCCCCTATAAGCATGATGACATCTGCTTTTTCAAAGTCTTCATAACATCCTGTAGGTCCATCACTCCCAAAGGTCTGTTTGTAACCCATCA
>JALXBG010000097.1 GCA_026991605.1 Sulfurovum sp. | reverse complement strand
AGTGGTACTTTTCGTTTTGGATGCAAGGCATCACCTATCTCTTGGGAGTCCCCATTGTCTTCGTATGTAGGGGTATCATCGATATTAATCGGTGTTGCCATACCAACATCTCCATCATCAGGATCTACATCTTCTACTATCTCAGTCTCTCGTACCAAGGTATCATCATAAGGGTCTGTAGCATCTACAGGTTTTTTATGGCTGTTTGGTAAAGGAGAGTTTTGGGTATAGAGTTCAGACTTTCCTTCATACTCACCTTTAAATACACCCTGTGGTATGTCAAATGTACGTTTAGTATCTGGATAGAGTTCTATGAGTTTTTTATAGTAGTATGCAAAAGCAGGTGCAGCAAGTGCCCCACCTGTTGCGCCTCTGCCTATACGTGTATTGTCATCTCTACCAAACCAGACAATAGTCTCTATTGTAGGAGAATATCCACAAAACCATGCATCTATATTTTTGTTAGTTGTACCGGTTTTTCCTGCAAGTTCAATACCGTCAACCCGTGCATTTCTACCCGTACCACGCTTCACTACATCTTTTAAAACATCTGTCATTAAGTAGGCTTGTTCTGGTGTTGTAAAATCTGCTATCTCTTTAGGACGTGTCTCATAAATAATTGCCCCTTCTTTTGAGATAATCTTACTTACAAGTCTAGGCTCAATCATATGTCCTTTGTTCGCAAAAACTGAGAATATTTGTGCCATTTTAAGTGGACTAAGCCCCAAGTTACCCAATGCTATCGACATATCTCTTGGAATATGTGGTACATCCAAAAATGCAAGTCTTTTTCGTATGGTACTTACACCTATGTCTGAGACAAGGTTTATCGTAGCCAAGTTGCGTGAATGTACCAAAGCTTCTCTAAAAGAGATAAACCCTTTAAAGTCATGTTCATAGTTCTTAGGTGACCATATTTTAGGTTTACCTTTATAGTAGTACTGGAAAGTTCTCGCCAAATCTGTCAATGGACTGGCAGGGTTATACCCCATGTCCAATGCTGTTTGATAGATGAACGGTTTGAACGCAGAACCTGGCTGGCGCTCAGCCTGTGTCACACGGTTAAAAGCAGACTTTTTGTAGTCTACCCCACCGACCATTGCCAAGATGTCACCTGTACTACTCTCCACTGCTACAAATGCTGCATTGAGTGAAGAGTTCTTTGCATTTTCATGATATTTCTTCAGGGCTTTTTTATAGGCATACGCTACAGCTTCTTTTGCAATGGCTTGCTGTTTCATATCTATAGTCGTGTAAATTTTATAGCCACCTGTACGGATGTCTCCTAACTTACCTTTAAAACGTCTCAACACTTCATCGACAATCTCTGGTGCAATGTTCTGAGTCAGTGATGTTTTATAGACTTTTGGTGCCTCTTTAACAGCCTTAAGATAATCACTTTTTGTAATCCACCCGATACTCTTCATACGGTACAACACATTGTTTGCACGGTTCAATGCACGTTTATAATGTCGTAAAGGGTTGTAAAAACTAGGTGCATTAGGTAGCCCAACCAAAATAGCCATCTCCTTTAAACTTAACTCATTCATCTCTTTATGAAAATAACCATTGGCTGCAGTTTTCACACCAAAGTAGTTGTTCCCATAAGAGATTTCATTAAGATAACGCTCGATGATATCTTCTTTGCTCAGTTCATGTTCAATTTTCAGAGCCAAAATGGCTTCTTTTATTTTACGCCCAAGCTTTTTCTCATTCGTAAGAACTTTATTTTTAATGAGCTGTTGCGTCAGTGTACTTCCACCCTCAACAAAACGTCCTGCTTTTATATCTTTGACGATTGCACGCAAAATAGCATCTGGATTTACTCCATGATGTTCAAAAAACTGCGTATCTTCCATCGCGACAAGACCTTCAACAAGAAAACCTGGTATCTCATCATAACGTGCGTAAAGGCGGTGTTGTTTCTTAAAAACATACGCCAACATTTTCCCATTTCTGTCATAGATGACCGAAGAGGTCTCAGGCTTATAATTGATGAGTTTGTCTGCATCAAGCGATATTTCTTCATAGGCATAGATAAATGCTGCAGTCAATGCCACACCAAACAACATTGCCAAAATAATGGAACCTTTAATCAGACTACTAAACACTATCAAACCTTTTTTGCATCATTGTACCGAATTCTCTCTAATGAGTGCGAGGGCATGTATGATTTCATCCATACCTACCCCTACATTTAGTATAAGCCGCATAATGGGCTTGTATACTGTAGGTTGGCGTATAGCACCGACTAAGTAACCATACTCAAGCAACTCTTGCTGCATACTTTGGGTACTGAGATTGTCAGGCATCTCTATAGGGACGATGAGACTGTTACACGCTATGCCTAACATCTGTGAAGCCATAGCTTGACGCTTTTCTATCTTTTTTTTATACTTTTTTGCATGTTTTTGTATATACTTCATATTGACAAGTGCCAGTGCTGTATCAAATACAGAGGGAGCTGTAGAGTAGATGATGGGTTTACCGCGGTTAACCAAAAAAGAGATGATATGAGAAGAGGCTAAGATATAGGCACCATAAGAACCATAGGCTTTACCAAGTGTTCCCATTTTGATATGTCGTTCAGTGATGGTAATGTTGTAATATTCAAATATGCCTAAAAGTTTTTTACCCAGTACTCCAGCAGAGTGTGCCTCATCTACTATCATGAGAGCATTTTTTTCTTCTGCTAAGTCAAATATCTCTTTAGCACACAGGTCTCCACCCATAGAGTAGACACCCTCTACTGCAATGATTTGTCTTTTTGCAGGGTAGGCATTCAGTTTTTGGCGTAAATCTTCCACATCATTGTGTTTAAACTTCACCACTCTTTCACCTAGTAACTCTGCTGCCATCACACCAGAGGCATGATACTCTTCATCCATAAAAAGCATATCGCCCTTGCGAACCAGTGCCTCTACAAGTGCTATATTTGCCAAGTATCCAGACCCTACGATGAGCCCTTCTTCAAAGCCATTTTGTTTTGCCATCGTCTCTTCAAACTTTTGGTGGATTGGATGATAGCCATTGACTAACATCGAAGCTTTGGAGGTCAGTATAGTGTATTTTTTTACCAGTTTAACAGCTTTATCAAACTGTTCTTGATTGTTTGAAAGTCCCAGATAATCATTTGATGCCATATCTACCAAAGCTTCATCAAAAAGCTTACGCTCTCTGAAGCGTCCAGCTTTTTTGAGGGTTTTGAGTTCACTGCTGTACATCTATTTACCTATCCAAGGTAACAAGGTTTCTACTTGTAAACCCATCGCCGTACTCTCATACCCATCAACAGACTTTATGTACTTTTTACAAAAACCTTCTACCATACAACCACCTGCCTTGCCTCTCCAAAGTCCACTCTCTAAGTAAGCCTCTAAATCTTCTTCTTCATATGTACTGAAGTGGTAGTGTGTTGCCGAAATATCTGAAAATGCTAAAGTTTTTGATTTGTAGTGTAATGAAGAGATAATAGAGATAGTTGAGCCACTCTGTATGTTTAAAATACGTCTGGCATCATCCACATTTTTAGCTTTACGCAAAATCGTTCCATCATCTGCAGCGATGACTGTATCAGCACAAAGCAGAGGCATATCTAAACCAAATTCACGTACAGCAGCTTCTAGCTTGCCTTTACTCGCGGTATAGACAAAGTCCTTGGCTATGGTTGTAGTAATTTGTTCTTCATCATAATCTGGTGATTTCTGGATGAAATCTATGCCAAAGTTATTGAGAAGTGAAGCTCTACTTTCAGAAGAAGAGCATAAGCAAATTATATTCGTTTCCAAGTTTAACCCTTTGTAGGGTGGGCATTCCTGCCCACCATGAACGCAGTTCAATATTAATCATAAATGATTATTGGTGGGTTAGAAAACCCACCCTACATTTATAAACCTCTTAGACTCACACCCATCCAAAGGGCAACAAGTCCTAATACGATATTCAATGGCAAAAGAACATTTGCCATCCACTTCATTCTCGCTTTGGCTTCTTTGACTTTACCTTGGTTAAACATTTTCCATGCGGTAGCACGTTTGTAGTACATGAAGCCATAATTTATTGCCATTATCGTCCATAGTATCTCTTTTGTAATAAACAGCTCTTTTGAAGCACCATGGTGTCCCCCCATAGCCACAGCCATAATGAGTCCAGTAGCAAATAAAATAACAATAAACGGCATCACCAAATTAAACAATCTTCCCACTGTCTGCATGGTAATCCCGAGTCTCTGCTTTGGCTCTAAAATATCTGCTATTTTGTCACTAAGAAGCATTTGTGCATCCGTCACGCCACCACGTGCAATCACAGGATGTACCGCTACACGCATCGCTATCATACCACCTACCCAGATAATGGCAGAGAGTACATGTAAAAAAACAATCAACTGTCCATTGTTGGCAAAAAATTCACCCATTATAAATTCTCCTCCAAATACGCCAGTGCTTTTTGGGTCGCTTCAGCTATTTTCGAAGCATCTTTCCCACCAGCTTGAGCAAAGTCTGGACGACCTCCCCCTCCACCACCAAGAATCGGTGCTATCTCTTTAATCCAGTTCCCTGCTTTAATAGAGGTCTCTTTAGAACCACAAGCTATCATCACTTTATCACCCTTCTTTTGGAAAAGCATAATAGCAATGTTCGGGTACTTATTTTTCGCTTCATCAATCAGCTCTTTTATGTCCCCAGTCTCTACCTCTTCTACGATGACATTGGCACCTTTGAGTTCTGTAGCACTCAGCTCTTTTTTCGTAGCTGATTGTGCGGCTTGCACCTCAGATTTGAGTGTTTTTATCTGCTCTTTGAGTTTGGCTATACCTGCTAAAGGATTGACATTTTTAAGTTCAGTTTTCACTTCATTTAACTCATCACGTAGGGCTTTAACAGCTTCCACCGCGGCATTTCCACAAATGGCTTCTATACGTCTAACCCCTGCAGATACTCCTGACTCTTTGGTTATCATAAACAGACCAATCTGTGCTACATTGTTCACATGTGTACCACCACAAAGCTCCGTAGAGGCATCACCCATACTTACCACACGTACTTCATCACCATATTTTTCGCCAAAGAGCGCCATCGCACCAGAGTTTTTCGCTTCTTCGATGCTCATAATCTCTGTTTTTGCAGGAATAGCACGGCTTATCTTGTCGTTCACCCATGCTTCTACCTTGGCTACTTCTTCACTTGTCATCGCTTGAGGATGAGAGAAGTCAAAACGCAGACGTTTGTCATCATTGAGTGACCCTGCTTGAGAGATATGCTCACCCAGTATCTCACGTAGCCCTGCATGAAGCAGGTGTGTAGCAGAGTGGTGTTTTTCTATCTCTGCACGGCTGTTATCTACCACTGCTTCTACCTCATCACCCACAGAGAGTTTTCCTTCTACTTCAGAGAGATTCATATCTAGGAATTTTTTAGTATCCAGAACTTTTACATCACCTAAAGTACCCTTGTCTCCAGTCTGTCCACCAGACTCTGCATAAAATGGTGTTTTATCGAGTAGTACCCAACCTTTACCATCTATAGCGCTAGTCTCTTTAAAATTCTCGTCAAGAAGTGCTAAGACTTTTGCTTTGGTCGTTGTGGTTTCATAACCTACAAATTCATTGACATTAAACTTCTCTTTGAGTGCTTTAAAGTCACCTGTGGTAGCAGCATCTCCTGTACCTTTCCAACCTGCTTTAGACTGTGCTTTTTGTGCATCCATTTTGGCATTAAAGGCATCCATATCAAGCTTTATATCTTTTTCACGTAGCATATCTTCAGTCAAATCAAGAGGGAACCCGTAAGTATCGTAAAGTTTGAATGCTACTTCACCGTTAAAAATGTCTTTGGTATTTTTAAGCTCTTCATTAAAGAGTTTAATCCCTGCTTCAATGGTCATAAAGAAACGCTCTTCTTCCATTTTCATCGCTGTTTTTATCGCTTCTGCACGTTTAGGTAGATAGTCATACTGCTCACCCATTGTAGAGACTAAAGTATCGACCAATTTATACATAAACGGTTCACGTAGTCCCAACAAGTATCCATGACGAATGGCACGACGCATGATACGTCTAAGTACATACCCACGTCCTTCTTTGTCAAAGTTTACACCTTGTGCAAGTAAAAATGAACAAGAACGCAGGTGATCTGCGATGACTCTGTAAGATGCAGAGTTCGCTGCATCATAGTCATATGGTGTTCCTACAAGTTCACCTATTTTGTCTAAAAATGGCATAAAGAGTGAAGAGTGGTAGTTGTTGAGTTTACCCTCTTTAATGGCAACCACACGCTCTAGTCCCATACCTGTGTCAATGCTAGGTTTAGGAAGTGGATTGAGTGTGCCTGTCTCGTCACGGAAGTATTGCATAAATACAAGATTCCAGATTTCTAAAAATCTATCACCCTCTCCACCCATTCTATCTTCTGGACCATTGAAGTGTTCTTCCCCTTGGTCATAAAAGATTTCAGAACATGGTCCACATGGTCCAGTATCTCCCATCTGCCAGAAGTTATCTGCATCACCAAAACGGACGATGCGGTCTTTGGCTATATGTTTACTCCAGATTTCTTCTGCTTCATCATCAGAGTCATGTACCGTTACCCATAGCTTTTCAACAGGTAAATTCAAATACTTCTCATCGGTAATAAACTCCCAGGCATACGCAATCGCTTCTTCTTTAAAGTAGTCTGCAAAAGAGAAGTTACCAAGCATTTCAAAGAGTGTATGGTGACGTGCTGTATAGCCTACATTGTCAAGGTCATTGTGCTTTCCACCTGCTCTTAGACATGTCTGGCTAGATGTCGCACGAGGTATCTCTGGGATAGGCGCAACGCCAGTAAAAATGTTTTTAAACTGCACCATACCCGCGTTGGTAAACATAAGTGTTGCGTCGTCTGGAACGAGTGATGATGAAGGTATAAGCTGATGCCCTTTGCTTTGAAAAAAGTCTAGAAATGATTTTCTAATATCCATGATATAAATATCCTATTATAAATTGAGATATTTTATCTAAAATGTGGTTATTGTGAGGTAAAAGGGGCTATAAGAGGATACTATCATGCTCTTAGTGAGCACGATTGTATCAAAGGTTTAGAAGTTCCATTAGAGATAAAATACACACTGGTCATTTGAATCATAGTAAAAACTACCATCACCAAATGTTGTACTTGCACCAAAAGAAGCACACTCATAAGGGATACCACCTTTTCCTCTATTGAGATCATCTGTAATACGTACAATGTCATCAACAATAGGATCTCCAAATAAATCACCTCTTAATCCAGTAAAATCAAATTCACAATTATCTGGTGGTAAAAAAGTAAATTCTCCATTGGGTGCTGTAAATTCCCAGTCTCTCATAGAATCACATTTGTATGGTATACCTCCATAAGAAAATCCTTGATCATCTACTAAAAATAGTGTAGTCAATCTATCATCAGGGTAGTCATTACCTCCCCCACCACAACCACTTAAGCCAAATACAGCCACAGCTGAAAGTATCAATGCTATTATTTTTCTATTCATAGTTTTTCTCCTTCTATAAATTATAATTGACTATAACCTAAAATTGTGTCAGATTTGTGTCAAAAGTTTCGCTATCTTTATACTACCATCTTTTTCAATAGTTTTCATCAACCCTTGACTCTTTGTCGTCATATCTTCATCGAGTATGTCTAGTACTTGCTTGACATCCATCTCATCTTCCCGCATGACCCATGCCAAGTTTTGTTCTACTAGAAACTGTGCATTGTAGTACTGATGGTCAGATACAGCATAAGGATAAGGGATGTAAAGGGTAGGCACTGCTGTAGCAGAGAGTTCCCAAAGTGTAGATGCTCCTGAACGTGCTATGGCAAAATCTGCCTCATTCATATAGTCTGCCAGTTTAGTGGTAAACCCAAATACTTCTGCTTCTATGTCTAATGATTCATAGGCTTTTTTCACCTCATCAATATTATTTACCCCAGCTTGATGAATGATTTTGATGCCTTTTTCTTTAAGTTTTGGTGCCATATCTAGTGCCAAATTATTAATAGCTCTTGCCCCTTGTGAACCACCCAGGAATATAATGGTTTTGACTTTACTTCGTACATGTGCATTGTCAAAAAAGACTTGTTTGATAGGATAGGCTTTTAAAGGACTCTCCTCAAGATAGGAAGAGATAAAATACTTCGCATAGGGTTTAAGCAGTTTGTTCAAAGAGCCTAACACTGCATTTTGTTCATGAATGACCAAGGGTGTCCCGGTAAGTTTGGCTGCAAATGCCATAGGTGCTGCAGAAAACCCACCTACACAAAAGACAACACTTGCCTTATGACTTCGTAATATTTTGATAGAGTGCAACATAGCCTTGAACATCATAAACAAGGATTTTATCTTGCCTAAGGCTCCTTGATTTACCACACCACGTGTTTCAAAAAAGTATTTTTCCAAAAAGTCACTGTCATCTTCAAACCACTGCTTATCTTGCCCTTTGGTTGAGCCAACATAGATTAATTCATCTGTCGGGTAGAGGACACCCCGACCTACAAGTGCTTCTTTCACTGCTTTAATAATGGTTAAGTGTCCACCTGTACCACCACCTGTCATGACTATACTCATACGCTTTCCCTTACATTTTTTAGAACTTATAGTTTATCTGAATACCTTTATAATCACTACCCACTTCAGGAGTAACGTTAAGTTTTTGTAATGGATCGACAAAATACCAACCAGAAACAGCCCCTATTACTGCTCCAGCCAATACATCGCGAGGGTGATGCCTATTTACATGAATACGACTGTAACCAGTATATATCACACCCAAATATGCAGGTATAGCATAGGTAAATCCATAACGTCTATGTATAAATACTGCGCCTGTCATCGCCGAAGAAGTATGACCTGAGGGGAAAGAGTCTCTATCATCATTATCTGGGCGTTTTTCTCTTACTGTATATTTGAGGGCAACTGTGGTTGCCATCGTTGTTCCATACGCCCAATAAAACGCTTCACGCCCCTCTTCATCATCCATATAAAAAGTGCTTCCATAAGCAACTGCGGGTATGGCAAAGGTTAGAAAGTCACCTATTTTTTCAGTGTTACTTTTAGCATATATCATCTGTGCTAATAGGCAGATAGTTATTAATACTCTCTCCATCATTTATACTCTCCTTTTCTACCAATCAATAGATTATAGGTTTTATATACCTATACGATACGCCCTTCTCTATCTCGTGGTACTTTTTTTGATATCATCAGTACCATACCTATGGCAACACAGGCTGCCAAAATGTGTGAACCACCATAACTTAAAAATGGTACCGCAATTCCCTTAATAGGAGTAATACCTGAGATACCATATGCATTCAAAATAAAAGATGCCGCTATCAATAAGCCTACTCCAATAGAGAAGAGATAATACATCGGATTTTGTACCTTTGAAGCTATCTTAAAGATGCGAAATACAATAAGAAGAATGGTAAAGGTCACCAAAGCTAAACCAACAAACCCTAACTCTTCAGTAATACCTGCCAAGATAAAGTCTGTATGCACCTCAGAGAGATACCCCAGTTTAAACTGTCCGTTACCAAGCCCTTCACCCCATATACCGCCATTATAAATAGAGTTTAATGAGTTTGAAATCTGGTAAGGCTCTTTTCCTGCCTCTATACGTAAGTTCTGCACCGCTTCAAAAGGAAGAAAATCCAAAATACCATCCTGCACTGTTCCCCACCATGACTTAATACGAGCAATACGGTGCGGTGCAAAGAAGATAAGCCCGATAAATGCTGCAAACACTAAAGAGATGATGCTAAAAAAGAATTTTTTAGAGCTTCCTGCAAAGACAAAAAGTACCATCAGTGTAGCACCAAGCACAACCACTTGACCCAAATCTTTTTGAAAGATTGCAATTAACACTACCGCAATGACAAACACAAACAGGTATGGTGCATATGTACGTAACTCTTCCCAAAAGCCCATTTTACCTTTGTTCAACAATTTACGCGCAAAACTCCATGCGATAAAAAAGACAAAACCTATCTTAAAAAACTCCACAGGAGCCAAAGAGATAGGACCTATATGTATCCATCTTTTTGCACCACCTACTGCATGCACGATATTGGCCGGTAAAAACTGCATCACTATCATGAGAAGAGAAAAAACGATAAAAATCGTAAGTCCTATTCTTATAAACCATTTGTCTGGATCCATTTTACTTAACACAATCATAACAATAAGACCAAGAAATACAAAAATACTTTGGCGCATAAAAAAATGAAAATCATTATAATCAAAGTGTAGCACAGTGTATACAGATAAGGAGTAACTCATCACCAATGACAAGGTAAGCAGTACCATAACAGCTGCTAAAAGTGTTTTATCTATCATATCTGACTCTTTCCCTAATATTAAATAGTATTTTACCAAGTTTATAGACAAATTTGTATAAAATACAGTTCAATTTGGGGAAATTAATGAAACTAAGAGCTGAAGCATACACATACAAGGCAAACTATGCCACATCGTAAAAAGATACAAAACGAAGCCATACTCAATAGAAAAAACAAAATCATGTTTCTCTATTTGCTTATTTTGTTAACGATGCTTATATTTTTATTCTCCATCGCGAGGACTATAAACTCTGACAGACGTGTGCCAAGTAACAATATTACGATACTTGACCGTTCTTTTCGCGGAAGTATTATCTCTGCAGATGGCTATACACTAAGCTCTTCACAAAAAACCTATCAAGCTGTCATCCGTGGGGCAAGTATAAACCCCGACAAAAAACCTCTTTTTGTCAAACTCTTTTCTATCTACAGTGGTATTGCCCAAAAAGATATTTTAAAAAAGTTCAAAAATCGTAAAGGCAAAGAGATAAAGGGGAACATCATCCTCTCTAATACCATTAATGCCCACTCTGCCATGCAACTCAAATCACTCTCCTATAAACTCAGAAAACTCGATGTCTTTCGTTCTATTAAAAACCGTAACGGGATAGAGGTTGTCTATGGTTTGGATATCATCGAAAATGGTGAAAGCAGACGTTTCCCTCTGCATGATGTGCTAAGCCCTATATTAGGCTATGTCGGTAAAAAAAGTGATGGAAAATATACACGACCCACGGGGAAAAAAGGCCTGGAACGCGCATATGAAAAGCACATTACCTCTAAAAAGAATGGATACATCAAAGGAAAACGTGATGTAGTGGGTGCCATCATTCACGATAAAAATACTGTCACACTCACACGTGTTGACGGGTTGGATTTACATCTAAACATTCCTTTGGCACTGCAAAGACGTATGGAACTCATGGCAGATCACATGAAAGAGAGTATCGATGCAGATGAAGTCATCGTAGGTGTAATGGAAAGTCACACAGGAAAAGTCCTCTCTCTTGCTACTTCAAATCGCTATGATCCTGCACATATTAGACAACAAGATATTTCTTCCATGGTCATCAAGGAGGCAGAGTACCCCTATGAGGCTGGTTCAGTACTGAAGCCTCTCACGCTTGCTATCGCCCTTGACCACAAACGTGTGACACCCAACACTTGGTTTAAAACTGGATATCACAGATTTCAAATAGGGAAAAAACGTTTTATCTCAGATGATGATTTTATTGAATCCCAGAATGCTATCGATATTATCGTACACTCTTCAAATATTGGTATCTCACAAATTTCGTGGAGACTTACTGGCAAAGAGTATAGAAGCGGCTTACTCAAATTTGGTATTGCAAAACATTCAGGTATTGACCTTTCCCGTGATTTACCAGGCTCACTGAAGCCTCTACGACTTCTTAACAACAAAATGCACAGAGCAAACAGCTCCTATGGCTATGGAATGACTGTCACTTTTGCACAACTTTTTAAAGCCTATTCTGCATTTAACAATGATGGTATAGCTGTCACCCCTCGCTTGGTAAACTACTTGGAAGATGCCAAAGGTAAACACTATACACTCGACCCCAAAGTGGGTGATTTGAAAGCTGTCAACAAAAAAACTGCCAGACAGATACATAATATTCTTTTGGAAGTTGTCAAGCGTGGTACAGGGGTAAAAGCGCAATATCCTGGACTTGAGGTAGGTGGGAAAACAGGAACAGCGCACATCGTAAAACATGGACATTACGTGAGAGAATACCACAGTAGTTTCTACGGTTTTGCAAACGATAAAAAGGGACACAAATATACTATTGGGGTACTGGTTATTCGTGCAAAAAAATACCATAAATACTTTGCTTCACAATCTGCTGTACCAACTTTTAGAAGGGCTTTGGATATACTTGTAGAATTGGGCTATCTTAAACCAGAGGGGGCAGCAGAACCTTTACCGGAAATAAAAACAAAAACTGCAAAACCTGTAGATATCGTAGAACCTGTCAAACCTTTACAAACACCCACAAAACCTGCAGAGATTAATAAGCCAATGCCAAAGAAAAAAACTTCTGTGAAAGATCTTTTTAATCTAAAACCTACAAAAAAAATAGCAGATAAACCACGTAAAAAAACAACACCAACCCAAATGTGGACACCACGAAAAATTCAAACACGCATCCCAACAAAACCCCCTTTTACACCGCCACTAAAGCCAGTACCACAAAAAAAGCCTGTGCAAGAGCATTATGAGGATTTGTTTTAAAACCCAGATTATGCAGTAGAATTTCTTGAAGTTTACCGAATGCTTGTGCTGTGTGTGTTTGCGAAAAACTTGATGTTAACCCGAAGTTTAATTGATAATTTTCTCATAAATGCACACAGTTCAATGATTTGTGTAAAATCCTGTAATTTCTAATGTATATTCTGAGTTATATCCAAAGGTTGTCTATGAGTCTAGGTTTTCCTACCCAGGCAGCAACGAGTATGATGGTATTTCCTATCTTTATCTTTTCTAAGGCTTTAAATTCTCTGTCTACTATGGCAACATACTCTACACGGTCTGCTTCACCTAAAACCTCTAACATCTCTGTTTTGATGGTCTCAACATCAAGTTCTCCTGTCATGACCATCTTCGTAGCACGTTTGAGTGAACGAGAGAGACAAAGTGCACGCTCTTTTTCATCTCCTTGCAGATAGACATTACGTGAGCTTAACGCAAGCCCTACTTCATCACGAATTATCTCACAAGGAACGATAGTAACATCCATAAAATAATTTTTCACCATTTGGGTAATAAGTGCTAACTGTTGGGCATCTTTTTTACCAAAGTATGCTCTCGTTGCAGCAGAGAGGTTAAGTAACTTCATCACAATTTGCAACATTCCGTCAAAATGTCCTGGGCGTTTTTCTCCCTCTAGGACATACCCTCTACGTACCGGTGCACCAATGCAGAGTTCGTCCTCTTCATACATCACATCAACCGTTGGCATAAAAAGTATGTCAACCTTTGCAAGTTCACATATTTTGATATCTGCTTCGTCTTTACGAGGGTAGGCATCGAGGTCTTCACCCTCTAAAAACTGTGTAGGGTTGACAAAGATAGAAACGATAAGATGATCATTCTCTTTTCGTGCCTGCTGGATGAGAGAGAGATGACCTTGATGCAAGGCACCCATTGTTGGCACAAACCCTATGCTTCCTGACAATGTTTTTTTAGCTTCTTCTAATGCTTCTATCGTATGTGCGATAATCATCTCTAACCTCATTTTTCGCTATATTTTGGTAAAATAATAGCAAAAAAAGTGAATAATTAATAGTGAATAGTGAATAATGTGGATTTGTATTTCCTGTTATTCATTATTCACTATTCACTATTCACTCGAAAAGGAACTTTTCGAATGGATGCATACGAATACAGCGAATTACTCAAATCGCTCACCATTAAAATGGATAACATTAAAAATATTGTCAAGCCCGATATGCTACAAGCAAGACTTGATGAAATAGAACAGATGCAACAAAACCAAGACTTTTGGAATGATGCTGCTAATGCAGCTAAGATCTCTCAAGAAAAAACAAAAACAGAACGTATACTGGCTACCTACACAGATGCAAATGATGCCGTGGCTGATGCAGTAGAGTACTTTGAGATGGCAAAGTCTGAAAAAGATGAAGAGACACTTGAAATGCTCTATGAGGATGCCAATAACTTACAAGAGCGTACCAATGCCCTAGAGGTACAAATGATGCTTAGTGGGGAACATGATGGTAACAATGCCATCGTCTCCATACACCCAGGGGCTGGGGGAACAGAGAGTCAAGACTGGGCAAATATGCTTTACCGTATGTACTTACGTTGGGCGGAACGTCGTGGTTTTAAAGTAGAAAGTCTCGACTACCAAGCAGGGGAAGAAGCAGGCATAAAAGATGTCTCTTTTATAGTTAAAGGTGAAAACGCCTACGGTTACCTCAAGGTTGAAAACGGCATCCATAGACTCGTACGTATCAGTCCTTTTGACTCTAATGCAAAACGCCATACCTCTTTCTCTTCAGTGATGGTCTCTCCAGAGATAGACGATGACATAGATATCGTTATAGAGGAAAAAGACATCCGTATAGACTCTTATCGTGCAAGTGGTGCTGGAGGACAACATGTCAACACCACAGACTCTGCTATACGTATCACCCACGTCCCTACCAATGTGATTGTCCAATGTCAAAATGACAGAAGTCAGCACAAGAACAAGGCAGCTGCAATGAAGATGCTAAAGTCACGTCTCTATGAGTATGAAATGGCTAAGAAACAGGCTACTATTGATGGTGTAGAAAAGTCAGAAATCGGATGGGGACATCAAATACGCTCTTACGTCATGCAACCCTACCAACAGGTTAAAGACACCCGTTCAAACATCCCCTACACCAATGTAGATGCCATACTAGATGGTGATATCGATAAACTTTTAGAGGGTGTATTAATTGCTCAAGCGAAGTAGTTAGATATCCTCTTCATCTTTAGAAAAATACTTGCCAAGTGTCTTTGTCACTACAAGTGCAGTAACAAAAGCAAGTAGAATCATCGCCACGGTGTATCCAGCATGTAATATATCTATCTTCATGCTTCCTCTTTTAAAACTTTGTCTTCAAGTCTATAGGTTTTGTCACAGCGTGTCGCCATACTTGCATCGTGTGTCACAAGTAAAAGGGCTGCACCCGTCTCTTTAGTGTAGTCTAACAGCACATCCATCACAAGTTCTGCTGTCTCTTTGTCAAGGTTACCCGTAGGTTCATCGGCAAAAATGATACGTGGTTTTTTACTAAGCACTCTGGCAATAGAAACACGCTGTTGCTGCCCACCAGAGAGTTCCCCTACCTTCTTACTCATAAGCTCTTTGATTTCAAGTTTTTCTAAAATGGCATCTTCAATGACTTCACCACTTAACATACTTGCCACTTCAATGTTTTCCATCGCAGACATTCCCTTAAAGAGGTAATGAAACTGAAAAATGACCCCTACATCATAGCGCCGTAATGCCTCTATCTCATCATCACCCAAATTGTAAAGTTCATGGTCAAACAACATGACATTACCCGTATCAGGTTTTAAAAATGTAGAAAATATATGTAAAAGTGTGGATTTACCAGAGCCACTACGCCCCACTATAGCTGCACTCTCATATGCTGCCAAAATAAAATCAATATCGGTAAAAAGTGTATAGTCAAAACTATGTGTTATTCCACTAGCTTCTAAAAGGGGTTGAGACATCATAAACCTTAAAATAAATTAGAGGTATTTTAACATAAAAAGGGGAAGAGAAGTAAGAATTAAAAAGTAATTGGAAAAATAAGAAACTAGTCTTCTAGTTTGCTGTAGATTTGGGGGTTGTTGTGAAGGAGTGTACATTCAGTACATGACTGAACAAACTCCCTCAAAGATGCAGTAAAATAGAAGAACTAGTTCATTTGCGCGGCTACTTCGGCTGCGAAATCTTCTTCTTCTACCTCAATACCTTCACCCACTTCAAGTCTAACGAAGTTTGTGATTTTAGCTTTTCCACCTGATTTTTCTGCAAAGTACTCAGCAACTGTTTTGCTGTCGTCCATTACAAATTTTTGGTCAAGAAGACATTGCTCTTGATCAAGTGTTGTGTTGTCAGAGATAAATCTTGCGATTTTTCCTGGAAGGATTCTATCCCAGATTTTTTCTGGTTTACCTTCTGATGCAAGTTCAGCTTTAAGTGCCACTTCTACATCTGCCATAACTGCATCAGTAAGTTGACTCATAGAGATGTACTGTGGTACATTTTTAAGAGGTTTACCAAGTCTTACAAGCTCTTCATTCTCTTTTTCGATAGCTACGATTCTACCTTTAGTCTCATCTGCTACATACTCAGCATCAAAGTCTTTGTAAGAAAGTGTTGTTGGGCTCATAGCTGCTGCGTGCATTGCGATCTCTTTAAGTACTGGAGTCATCGCTTCAGCAACATCTGCTGATTCACATTTTGCTTCGATGATTACACCATTTTGCTTGTTAGAGTGAACATAGCCGTTTACAGCTGTATTTTCATCTGCATCAATAAGTGCAGAACGTCTAACAACAAGTTTTTCACCGATAGTAGCTACTTGCTGAGAAAGGTATTCTGCAAATGGCTCA
>JALXBG010000096.1 GCA_026991605.1 Sulfurovum sp. | reverse complement strand
TTTCAGAGACTACCTTTTTATTTTCTATTTTGAGTATGCGGTCACACAACGGGAGCATTGCTTCATCGTGTGTCACCATGATGATAGCAACATTTTGATCGAGTGCAATTTTTTTAAGCATCTGTACGACAGAAACAGAACGTTTATTATCCAGTGCTGCTGTTGGTTCATCTGCCAAAATAATCTCTGGTTTGTTTGCCAATGCTCTGGCAATAGCTACACGTTGGTTCTGCCCTCCTGAGAGTTCAGAAGACATATTGTGTGCCTTATCAGAAATATCAAAATACTCTAAAAGTTCCATAGCAAAGCTTTCTGCTTCTTTTTGTGGCACACCATTGGTCTGAGGTACCAGCGTTACATTGTCTATGACATTTAAAAAAGGTATCAGATAGTGTGCCTGAAAAATAAACCCTATCTTCTCTCGACGTATTTTTCGGGTTTCTTTGGTAAGCCATTTGTTCTCATAGACTTTCTCATTACCTAGCCAGATGGTACCGCTGCTTGGGTCTTCTACACAGCCTATCATCATCAGGAGTGTTGTCTTACCTGCACCACTGGGTGCAACCAAGGCAACAAGCTCCCCTTTTTCAATGCTAAAATTTGCACCATCTATCACTTCGACCAAAGTATCATCTTTACCAAAGTGTTTGACGAGGTTTTCTACTTTAATGGCATAATTTTTTTCCATTTTAACCTCCTATGGCTTCTGCAGGATTTGCTTTCATAACCTTACGCACTGCCACAAAAGAAGCCAAAATAGAAGCCAAAATCACAACCACGAACAAAACCAAGGCATCAGGAGTCTCCAAGACAACCCTTTTGGGAAACTTTGAATAGATGAGATGTGCAAAAATATTGGCAAACATAAATGCCAACACTCCCATAAGCAGTGTCTCCTGTACAATCATCTTGATAATCATACTGTTTGGTAAGCCTATCAATTTCATAATAGATATCTCTTTCATCTTTTCTAGTGTCATCGTGTAAATAATAAGCGCGATAATAATCGTCGAAACAACAACCAAGATGACCGTGAACATCCCTATCTGCTTCGAAGCCATCTTAATGAGATTTTTGGTTAAAAGTGTCTTCTCTTCTGTGGCGGTATAGACACTTTTATGTTTCCATGTTCGTATCGTATCTGCCACTTCATCGACACTGTAGCCCTCTTTGACGGTGGCAACTACTGCGTTAATCATATGAGAGTTCAGTGCATTGATGCCTCGTTCTCTGTCATTTCTTGTACGTGCATTGGAGTATAGAAATTGCAATGCCTGTGCATCTTTCAAACTCACATACACCAGTGGGTCACCCCCAGAAGAGACCGTGCCATGTGTCACACCCACAACACTATAGACATCTCTGCCTAACGGCACTTTGTCACCTACTTTAAATCCCGTCTTGTCTGTCACAACCATCTCATAATGGTCACGTTCTAAGGCTCTACCTGCAACGATTTTTGTGCTATCTATAGGGCTAATATCTCCAAAGGGGTCAAACCCTACTGCAAATACACGTACTTCATTTCCCTCTAAAGGGAGTTGGAGGTTTTGGAAGGTAAGCCCTTCAGATTTTGCAACGCCCTCTGTGACTTTTATGGTGTTTTTCATATCTTCATGCAAGCGTGAAGGTTCGGCAAAGGGACCGAGTGTATTCTCCTGAACAACCCACAGGTCAATCTTCAAATCATCTAAAAGTACCTGTGCATCAATAATCATACCCCTGTACACACCAATCATAATCAACACAATCCCAAGCAACATCCCTACACCCATGGACGTAACGATAAACTTTCCTAAAGTATGGGCAATGTCTTTTTTGGCAAGATTTATCATTAGTGTACGCTCATGCCCTCTGAGAGAGGTTTTTTCTTTCCTGAGTCTATCAGTATCTCTGTATCTGTCTTCAAGCCTGTCACTGCTGCTTCACTGTGACCTCGTGCCAAAACTTTGAGTACAACAAAATGTGCTTTTCCTGAACGTTCTGTCCAAACACCTGTCTTTTCTTTATAATAGCTCAACACTTTTAACGGCACCTTCACCACATCTGCATAGGTTTTGGATGCAATGCGAACTTCTGCCTGTTCATTCACATAAAAAGGCTCAGGCAGACTATCGAAAGCTACATCTACCTCACGTTCCTGTGTCACAGCATCACTTTGTGCAACGATTCTCTTCACACTGCCACTGAAACGTTTTTCATATTGAGAACGCAATGTTATCTCAGCTTTTTGTCCCACTTTCACCGCACCACTAATCTTCTCATCTATGTAGGCTCGAATCCATACATCTTTAGGATTGACTATCTTTAAAATGGACTGTGCCGGCAGTACACTTTGTGCTACTTCTGCCGTACGTGCGATGACGTAGCCATCTACAGGTGCATAGACCTTATATCTGGCAAGTTTCTCTTTGAGTGCCTCTACAGACTTTTGTGCACGTTCTTCTTCCATTTGAGCCGACACAATATGTGCCTGCGTCGCTGCAATCTGTGCAGCAATAACATCTAGGTCTGCTTTCGCTTTATCATATTCTGCTTTAGAAGCAAACGACTCTTTTTTGAGTTTCTCATAACGTGCATAGGATATCTGCGCCAATCGTTTCTGTGCAAAAAGACTCTCTAACTCTTTTTTCGTAGCAAGTAGTTCTGAGCCTGCCTTGTCGGCCAAAAGTTTTGACTCATCAAGAAGCTGAGGAACATCTACACTGTCCATCGTAATCAACAAGTCACCTTTTTTAACCCATTTCCCCTCATCTGTGAGAATAGAAAGAATCTTCCCTCCAGTCTGTGCAGTGATGCTATAGGTATACTTCGCCCCCACATTCCCAATACCAAATACCTCAACAGAAAGATTTCCTTTTGTGGAAGTTACGATATCATAGGTTGTTTTAGGGATATAGACTTTTTTATAAAACATTATACCTCCCAAGAGAAGTAACACTATGACTGCAATGTATTGAAATAATTTTTTCATTAGATTTTTCCTTTTAGGTATTCAATCCTGTATAAAGCAAGACTACGAGAGTAATAGGCTTCAAGCACACCCAGTTCTGCATTCAACGCAAGGGCAATACTATCGAGTACTTCAATATAGGTCGAAAGTCCCTCTTTATACCGTGCATTCAACTCTTTTTGTGTACTTTGTGCAGAAGTAAGTTGTGCTTTTTTAGCTCGTATCGTCTTTCCATAACGCTTAATATCTATTAACAAAGCACGAAACTCATCTTGCACAGCAAGGGCATCTGAAGCTTCCTCCTCCTGTGCAATCATCGTCCCTATACGAGCTTTCTGCTCTAAGGCACTTAATCTTCCTCCAGAGTAAAGAGGTACGTTATAGCTCACTCCCACATAGTCGGAGTTATACTTGTTAAGCGTGTCAAAGCGGTCATACGAAGCAACTAAATCAACAGAACCAAAATGTGCCGATTTTGCAGACTGGTGCAGTAAACGGTTTTTGTCAATGTTCAAGCGATCCATCTTCACTTTGTAGTTATCTTCCAGCATAGCAACTTCATTTTGTTTTCCTATATTGTATGTTTTCTTTAACACATCACTTTGCAGTTTTACACTGCTATCAATCTTTTTTCCCATATAGAGAGAAAGAGAAGTCTTTGCCTTTTCAAAAGAAGCCTTGGCAATGGCAAGCGCATCTTCTGCCACATAGACAGAAGAGAGGAAACGGTTGCTATCGGCATAGGTTTTAAGCCCTTGTTTTACCAATGCCTGAGACTGTGCATAAAGTGCTTTTTTTGACTCTAAGTCTTTACGTCTCACACGTACTGCCTCACGCTGTACGAGTAAAAGTGCATAGAGTGATTTCACTTTATATGCTAGTAGTACTTTGACTTCACCCAGTGAAAGTTTCGCGATATTTTCATCCACCTTTGTTGCATCAACTATCGAAGAGGTCTTGGCAAAGTCCCAAACTTTTTGATGCAGTGTCACACCTGCACTCCAACCATCTTTTTCGATAGTATGAAACATACCATTTACAGGAAGTACATAGGTTTTTCTAGGATTATACACAGCAGAGAGATCAAGCTGAGGAAGATAGTCAGCATACGCAACATTATACCCCTGCTCTGCCTGTTGTATGCGTAACATAAAAGTTTTTACATCAGGGTGATGCGCCAATGTACTCTCTATAGCTGTTTTCAATGTCAAGCTTTGGGCAAACAAGCTTTGTAATGTTAACAAAGCCCATATCCATACTATCTGTTTCATCTGTATCCTTTCATATTCGAGGTACACTAAATTTTAAAGATTCTATCATTATGATGTGAATTATTTATGAATTGTACCCTTGTTCTGATGTGCATAAATCACGATAGCAACAAAAACACCACCCTGCACTACACCCAAAATAACTTCAGAGATAACCGCAATCATCGCCGGAAGCGTCTGAGGTACCCAATCTCCTGAACCTAATGTAGTAAAGGTCACAGTTGAGATATACATAGAAGTGACAAATCCATGTTCATGAATGGCAGTAAGATTTTCTGGGGAGAACTGCGCACTCAAATGAAAAAGAGAAAAAACATCAAATATGTTAAATACCGCCGCATAATAGACGATAGTAATAATCGTCACTTCCAGATAGAGCAAGACAATTTGTACCAATGCAAGGTGTACATGACTCTTGGTACGACTGAAAATATAGACTGCCGTGTCAAGCATAGCAAAACGGGCAATGACAATATAGAGAATATTTGCGATAAGTATTTGATCTCGATGTAAGGCAAACCATTCTGGTTTAATGCTATGTAGTCCCAGTTCCAGTAATAGTGGTATCAATACCATAGGCAAGAGTAAAAAAGCCATCTTCTCACTGTGTATAAAACGGTTTTCTCTTTGCATAAATCTTGTTAACATACTACTCCTTTTCTCTAACCTGAGTTTTAAGCACTTTTTCAAATGCCTCTGTTATGGTTTCAGCCTGTACAAGCCCTTCGAGAAATATTTCTCCGTCAAGTACCAGTGTTGGATCTTGTACTATACCTTTTTCAACTGCTTTAAGTGTGTCGTACTCAAAAGTAAATTTTACACGTAAAGGCAGATGCTTAATCGCACAGCTTAAACGCTTGGAAAACTTTTCTGTACTTA
>JALXBG010000095.1 GCA_026991605.1 Sulfurovum sp. | reverse complement strand
ATGTCACACGTAACTTCCCTGCATAAATAGAACTATCAACCACTTTTGCTTCTAGGGTATTTATTTTCCCTAATTCTGGTTTAAGTGTGAGGGTGGTGTCATTGTAAGAGGTGGGGATGATAAGTGCGAGGTCAAGTAAAGTATGGATTTTTAGTTTTTTAAAAAGTTGTTTTGCTTCTTCCATACAGGCTTCCTATGTTTTAGATAGGTAAATTATAACGAAGCTTTTTAAAGAAGGTGAAAAATATGTCAGATTGACATATTTTTTATTTTTTCTCTTCTTTCTTTGTTACAATAGAAAAACTAATATCTGAAAGTTCTTTATGTGCTTTAATAAAACTGTTCATCTCTTCAAGTGTCACGGATTCTATCTTCTCTAACTGTTGTTTTGCAAAGTCAAGTGGACGATCATAGTAGTAATCGTTATAAGCTCGACCCAATCTTTGGGAGAGTGTCTCTGTACGTAGTGGCTCGGAACCAAGTAAAAATTTCTTCGTGTCATCCAACTCTTTTTGGGTGATACCATTTTTTACAAAGTCATCTACAACTGACTGTATGAGTGCTTTGGCTTCATCTTGGGTAGAAAGTTTTGTTTGCAGGTAGCCACTCATGTACGACACAGACTTCGTACGACGTAAAGAGGCATACACGCCATAAGTAAGTCCACGTTTTACACGTATCTCTTCCATCATACGGCTACCAAACCCTGCACCACCAAGTAGATACTCTGCAATTTTTGCTTTGTATTGCTCTTTGTCATTGTAGGCAAAATGAAAAGGTGCACCAAAAAAGATGTAAGCTTGCTTGGTATCTTCATCTATGAGGACTGTCTCTTTTTTATCGGACGCAGTCACTTTTTCTACCTCTTTTGTAGGCACTTTAGGAAAGAGGCTGAGTATCTGTGTTAAATACGTTTGAGCCTCTTTTTCACTAATGTCACCCCCTATTACACCAATGGCATTGTTATATCCTAAGTGTGTGGTGATAAATTGCTTTATATCATCAAGCTTCAACCCCTTAATGCTGTCAACTGTACCATCATAGGGTTTTGCCAGGCTAGAGCCTTTAAAAAGTGTAGCACGTAGCTTTGAGGCTGCGATGTAGTCAAAATCACTCTCTTTTTGTTTGAGCCATCCAATTTTTTGATACTTTATCTGCTCAAGTGCCTCTTTAGTATAGTTAGGGTCTTTAAGCAGTTCAATGAGTCTCTCTACTGCATAAGGAAACTCCGATTTTAGTGCAGAGACTTCTATCACAAAACTCTCACGTCCTACATGCGAACCAATATCCACAGCATGGGCATCAAGCTTAGTGGCAAAACCAATACTTCCATCTTTAGCTGTACCTTCATTCAGAAGTTTTGCAGACATATCTGCAAGCCCGTCTATAGTATTAGACAGATGTCCAGCATTTTTAAAAACCAGTTGTAAAGAGACAATAGGAATATACTTCCCCTCCTCAAAAATCACAGGTACTTTGGTATCTTTTAGTGTCATCTCGTTAAGGCTTGCTGCCATTGCTAATCCTTGTAGTGTAAATAATAATAGTAATAATTTTTTCATAAATTTCCCGTAGGTCGGGGTGTCCTCACCCCGACATTAATTTGCATAAAATTATATTTGAATTTGCTTAAATATTTGTCGGGGAGAGGACACCCCGACCTACAAATCAAAATCTCTCCAAAATATCATACGCCGTATTACGCTTTGCAGGTTTTTCTCCTACATCACGAATCAGTGTTATCATCTCTTCTTGATTCATAGAGTTTGCAGCCCCTGCTGCTGAGACTACGTTTTCTTCCATCATAGTACTTCCCAAATCATTGGCACCAAAAAGCAATGCCATTTGACCAATGTATGAGCCTTGGGTTACCCATGAACTTTGAATATTGGGTACATTGTCTAAAAACAGTCGTGCCACTGCCAAGTAACGCAAGTACTGGTTAGGTGTTGTTTTTGTAATAGTTGGTAACTCTCGTTTAAGTTGGGTATGGTCACTTTGGTAGCTCCACATAATAAATGCTCTAAAGCCGCCTGTCTCATCTTGAAGCTGACGCACATAGTCCCAATGCTCGACTATCTCACGTACAGTTTCTACCGTTCCATACATCATCGTAGCTGTTGATTTGACACCCAATTTATGTGCTTGACGGTGCACTTCAAGCCATTCATCTTTATCGTGTTTTTTAGGTGCGATGATATCTCGTACTCTGTCACTTAATATCTCTGCCCCTGCTCCAGGTATGGAGGAGAGCCCTTTATCTCTAAGACGTCTAATGACCTCAGAAATACTTATCTTGGAACGATTTGCGATATAGGCAACTTCAATGGAAGAAAAACCATGAATGGTGACTTGTGGGTACTTCTTAGAGATATGCTCTACCAAGTCCTCATACCACTCTATCTCAAGTTTAGGATGTACTCCACCTTGAAATAAGATTTGTGTCCCACCAATAGCAAGAAGTTCATCTATTTTCTGGTCAATCTCATCAAAAGTAAGGATGTAGGCATCTTCTTTTTTCTCATGGGTATAAAAGGCACAAAATTTACAGTCCACCCAACAAATGTTGGTGTAGTTAATATTTCTGTCCACAACAAAGGTAGTCACACCCTTAGGATGCATCTCTTTTTTACGTGCGAGTGCCATTTTTCCTAAGGTTTTGAGGTCAGCCTTTTCTATGAGTTCGATGGCTTCTTCAATGGTCATACGTTTAGTTTTTGGTGCTGCCATATTTACCCCTGTAGGGTGGGCATTCCTGCCCACCTTTTATCAATTTTGGTGGGCAGGAATGCCCACCCTACATTATTTTTTCTCACCCAACGCATCCAACACCCCATTAATGAACTTAGGAGACTTCTCATCTGCTAATGTTTTAGCAAGTTCGACGGCTTCGTTGATGATGATAGCTTTATCTGTTTTAGCTACAAGTATCTCATAGGCTCCGAGTCTCATAATGGCTTTTTCAACTTTACCAATGTCATTAAAATCCCACTCTGTAAGATGTTCTTCTATCTCTTTATCTAACATTTCAAGATTTTCTATGGTACCTGTAAAGAGTGTGTTTGAAAACTCTCTTTGTTTGTTACGTATCTTGTCTTCTTCGAGTATCTCATCTGAGAATTTAGAAATGTTTTCATTACCTAAATCATAGGCATAAAGAAGTCCTACTACTGCTGTTCGTGCTTGATGTCTTGTTGCCATTAGTTAATCTCACTATATAAATTTATAAGTTCTATAAGCCCTACCATCGCTTCGCCACCTTTGTTTCCTGCTTTGGTACCTGCGCGTTCTATAGCTTGTTCTATACTATCAACAGTAAGCACACCAAAGGTTACAGGTTTACCATATTTGAGTGCCATATTTGCTACACCTTTGGTTGCCTCTGCTGATACATAGTCAAAGTGTGGTGTTGCACCACGAATGACAGCACCTACACAACAGATGGCATCATATTTACCTGATGCCAATGCTTTATCTAGTGCAAAGGGAATTTCAAATGCGCCTGGTACCAAAATAAGATCTAAGTCATCTGCATTCCCACCATGTCTTGCATAGGCATCTTGTGCACCTTCTACGAGTCTGTCTGTAATGAAATGGTTAAATCTTGCATTGATAATTGCTACTTTTTTGCTTTTGTCTACTTGGAGATTACCTTCTATTATGTTCATATTTATATCCTTTGTTTAAATTTTATTTTGACGGTGGATGAATCCACCCTACGGATGTTATATTTTCAATAGTTCGCGTAGGGTGGGATTTCCCACCATTTATCTATTCAACGATGCTTTGAATCGCTTCTATCTGTTTCATTAATGCATCCAATTTGGTTAATTCTATCATATTGGGACCATCACTCAAAGCAATACTTGGATCGAAATGTGTCTCAAAAAAGAAACCGTCCACTCCTACCGCTGCTGCTGCACGAGAAAGATATGGCACAAGTTCAGAGTCACCCCCTGAAGTTGCACCACCAGATGCAGGTTGCTGTACAGAGTGTGTGGCATCAAAGATAACTGGGGCAAACTCTCTCATTTGCTTGAGTCCTCGCATGTCTACAACTAGATTTCCGTAACCAAAGGTAGAACCTCTTTCTGTAAGCCAGACATTATACTTTTCTGCATTTTCATACGTAGCATTTCCGTCAAAACCACGTGTTTTGAGTACTTTCTTTACTGAGTGTTCCATCGCCTGAGGTGCTAAAAACTGCCCTTTTTTGATGTTCACTACCGCGGAAGTCTTCGCTGCTGCTACCAGTAAATCTGTCTGACGACATAAAAAAGCGGGAATTTGAAGCACGTCTGCTACCTCAGCAACGGCTGCTGGTTGCGTATAGTCATGTACATCGGTCAAGATTTTATAACCAAATTGATCTTTGACCTCTTGAAGCATTTTAAGTCCCTCGTCAAGTCCAGGTCCTCTAAAAGAGTCTAAAGACGTACGATTTGCTTTGTCAAAACTTGCCTTAAAATAGAACTCTTTGGTACAGTCATCATGGTATTTCCCCAATGATTCTGCAATACGCATGACATTGTCACGACTTTCAAGTACACAAGGGCCTGCAATTAAAATCATCTGTTTCCTTTAGGTAGAGCTACAAGCAGCCCCGACATAATTACCAAGATTATACCCAAAGTTGTCCAAATATCAGGAATCGGGTCACCTAAAAGTACACCAATAATCACAGCAAAGACAATGTTACTGTAACTTATTGTTCCAACAATACCTGCTTTGGTAAGTTCGTAGGCTTTGGTCATAAGCAACTGTGACATAGTGGCAAAGATACCCACAGCACTCACATAGAACCACTGTACCCCTTGAGGTAAAACAAACTTTGCAAACATCCAGTCAAAATCTTCTGGGACATCTACATAAGGGGTAATAAGCATAAGAAACAGTGGTGCTACTGTTCCTACACCCATAAAGGACATGACTATCGCACGTGTATCATAGTATTTTCTTAGTTCACGTATAGAAGTGTAGGCGAGTGCTGCCCCAATACCAGAAAAAATACCCAAAATATCATACTTGTCAAACCCTCCAGCTTCGGGTTGTGCTACCAAAACGATGCCTACAAAGCCCAAAACAATAGCGATAATCGCACTGGGATGTAACTT
>JALXBG010000094.1 GCA_026991605.1 Sulfurovum sp. | reverse complement strand
ACAAGGAGTAACCAATGCTCATACATATAAGCAGTGGAAACGGAGTAGATGAAGTATGCAGGGCGTTGTTTCATTTTTTGCATTGGCTAGAGGGTAAGTATACCTTTGAGGTAGTCAAACTAGAATATGCGCGCTGTGAAGATGGCTATAAATCTATACTTTTAGAGAGTGAAGATGAGGCACTTCTAGTACTAGAGGGGACACATCTATGGAGATGTCAAAGTCCTTTTAGACCAAAACATAAGAGAAAAAACTGGTACTTTTCTTTGGCTATTGTAGAGCAACAAAGAGCAATAGAGATAGACAAAAGCAAAGTAATTTACCAAACCATGAAAAGCCCAAAAAAAGGTGGACAACATGTCAATACTACCTGTTCAGGAGTAAGAGCCATTTATGAGCCATTGGGCTTAGAAGCCATAAGCTATGACCAACGTAGCCAACACCGAAATAAAAGTATAGCCTTAGAGAGGCTCATAGAAAAGATACAAATGATGGAGCATAAGCACGAGAGTAACAAAAAAAATGAACGTTGGAGAGAGGGGAAGCTTTTAGAGAGAGGTAGGAGTGTTATGGTGTTTGAAGGGGAGTCTTTTAGGGAGGCTGCAAGATGAAAATAATATCAAAGTTCCAAGACTACTATGACATAGGCATCGTTTATGGGGTAGATGAGAAGTTACGGTTTAAGCGTGTGACAAAAGTTGTTTCAGATAGAAGAGTATATGGTGGTGCATATATACGACATAGCTACAGTAAAGACAATACAAAGTACAGAGTAACATTTTACTATAACCATATAGGGTTTTGTGGTACAGTTTATCCTTTTGTACATATAGATATAGAAAAAGTAGTGAAGAAAAAAAATATTGCATTACGAACATGAACAAGATATCTACGTATTTGATAAGGTTTTGACTGTTACTCGTTTAAGAAGATGCCTTCTAGGAAGAAGGTAAAAAAGTGTTAAATATATTTCAGAGAAAATACGACTAATAACTCTTCTTCATTGTCTAAAAAAATAAAAAAACCGTTTTATGACCCTAAAAGTATTAGGTATTACTTCTCTTTAGGTATAGGGAGTATGATAACATCATTAGGAGTGCGGCTTTGTAGCTGTTTGCGTATGTCTATGGTTTTGTAGATGTATCCTGTGTCGGCATTTGTTTCTATCTCGTACAGTCCATTGGCAGTAGAAAGTGTAATGTATGTACTTTTGTCAGACTGGGTAATGGTTGTGGTATAGGTAATACCCTCATCTTCATAGTTGGCAGTGGTTGAGGTAGAACCATCATTGTTTATGAGAGTAGATTGTACGGTGAGGGTATAGTCTAAACCTTCAACATCTGAAAGGGTAAGTATATCATTGGGTTGAAGTTCTGACATACGTTGTTTTATCTGTATTGCACCTATGGGAGCTACTTTTTTACGAGGAGGGGTGGAGAGCTTTGCCTCTTCTATAGTGAGTGATTCGTAGAGTGGCATTTGACTAGGGGTTTCTTTTTGCATCTTTGTAGAGCTAGAAGACTCTTTCGTCACAGTTTTTTTAGCTGATTTTTTATGTATGATGGGGATAGTTTTTTCTTTCTTTTCTTTTATGACAGGAGTTATTCGTATCTTTTTGTCTGTATGTATTTTTAAAATTTCTTCTTTGGGTTTACTATAAAACAATCCTAGTGTTCCAAGAAACACTAGAAAAATAATGATAAGAATTTTATACATAAGCTTAATAAAGATTTGCAATCTTAGGTGCAGTCATTTTCATCACTCTGGTAGCATGGGCTTCCCCTTTTTGTCCTACGGGGACACCACAAGGCTGTCCTGGTGCACACTCGTACTCAGGTGAAGAAAATTTAGGAACCTGATTGTTGGTATGAAATAAATATGCGTATGCCATGATAGTTGCAAAATTACCATCGACACCATGACCTAAACCATAAGAGTAAGGTGTTGCGTTATCTCCATCCTGAAGATGAGAGTGTACCAGTCCCATATTATGACCAATCTCATGCGCAGTGCTGTCAGTAGGACAGTTTATCTCAACCTGTGCATACATAGCCTCTTTAAATTGATAGGTTTGGTCATAAGCACCAGCACTATACGCTACACCACATTGACCATATTCTCCATCTGGATTGACTTGGTAGATGAGAACGGTATCAGCTTTATATTCTGATCTTAGTGCTTGTATGGTGCTATCATTGGCTATTTCTTTGAGTGCGGGGTGTGTCTTCGCATTATAAAAGAGTATTTTTTTCGGATGTATGGTGATATTAAGCTGGCTGTCTCTATAGATGTTATTGCTAACTGCAAAAAGATGATTGACTCTTGTAGTAACATCACTATAGGCATCCTGCACTTCTTTATCGTAAAGTACCAAAACATCTATGGATGCAGCACTGTTTTTTGGTGCTGTAGGTGTTGCAGGAGCTGTGCTAGGCGTGGATGTACTAGGAGCAGATACTTCAGTGCTTGTGTCTGGTTGATCTTTTGTGTTTGTTCCACAAGAGATTAAAACGAAAGAGCATAAACACAGTAATGTTGTTTTATAAAGATGAGACATAATGTACCTTCCGAATATATTTGAACGACATTATAGCAGAAGCAAGTTATCTCAATGTTAACTTACTGTTTTCTCATCTTTAGGTGCCTTCTCAATATAAATAGACTGAGAAGGAAAGGCAAAGCTAGCGTTGTTGTCTTCAATAATTTTCATAATCTTAAAATGGATATCTTCCCGTATCTCTAAATACCTTGCCCAGTTTGCAGTAGAAGTAAAGGTATAAATGAAAATATTCAGTGCAGAGTCTCCAAAAGATTCAAAGTTTACAAGTAGGGTTTCTTTTTGTGCAATATGTTCATGGGTATGGAGCATATATTTTATCTCTTCAACAATTTGACGCATTTGGGTACTTGACGTGTCATAGGTAAGCCCTATACGCATTTTAATACGTCTTACACCCCGACGTGAAAAATTTTCTATAGGATTATTGGCAACAATTTGGTTGGGTACGGTGATAAGTGATTTACCAAAAGAACGCACTTTAGTCGTTCTCATCCCTATGTCTTCAACGGTACCTTCTACGCCATTGACCTTTATCCATTCTCCTATACGTATAGATTTGTCGGCCAATAGGGAGAAGGAACCAAAAAGATTAGAAGCCGCATCTTTTGCAGCTAAGGCAAAGGCAAGTCCACCAATACCCAGTGAGGCAACCAGTGCAGTAACATTGATACCCCATACTTGAAGCATAGCACCCAGACCTACACCCATAATGAGAATTTTGATAATGGTTAAAATGAAGTTTCCCACTTCTTTGGAAAGATCTGACGAAAAACGCCCTGCAAACTGGTGTGCGAGTCCACGCATGGCTTCTGCAACTGACAATATAGCCCAAAATACATCATAGACAATAAGGGTATTTAAAATATTTTTAATGGTTTGCGTTTCTTTAAAAATAATCAGAAAAAAGAGATGTATAGCAACCAAGATAAAAGCAAAACGAAAAGGTGCTTTAAGTGCAGATATAATGCGGTCATCGTAGTAATTTGCGGTAAATTTAGCTGCTTTTTGAAGGGCTCCAATTACAATGTGGGTAAAAAATTTTCGTAAACCTAAAAAGAAGAAAAATACAAGTATAGCCGCCAACCACTGTGCCAAAGGGACACCTAAAATAGAAGTTGCAAAAAAAGTACCATACTCAGAATTGTAAAGTGGTGTCAGTAAGTCCTGAGCAACAGTATTCATATTCATATCTAAACCATCAATGACATTGAGTGATTGTGTAGTGTTTGTCTCCGAAGTCGGCATTTTGGGTATCCTCACGATTTGTTCACATAATTATAGTAGAATTTGACTCAAGTATAAAGTAAGGTATTAAAAAATGATACAAAGAATTTTAATCATGTGTAGTATATTTTTAATGTTAGGGCATGTTGTAGAAGCCAAAGTTACCCATCTTAACTACAAAGCAACTTTTGGAATATTTGGTAAAGTAGGTACGATTAATAACATACTCACACAAAATGAAACCACCTACAAGATAGACACCAAAGTCAAACTTGCAGGGTTGGCTAAAATTATTTTGGGTGGTCAGGTGGAAGACTATGTTTCTTTAGGACACATGGAAAACGGACTTATGGTGAGTGATACATATACCATGACAAGTACTAAAAAAAATAAAATTGTAAAAAAAGAGTATCATATTGACCACGAGAACAAATTTGTAACAAAGCGTTATAGAAAATGGGTGAATGGCAAACTGACAAAAGATTACACCCAAAAATTAAACTTTTATGCCAAAGATGATTTGCTTACACTTTATTTTAATATAGGACATGTAGTAAAAGAGAAAGGGAAAACCTATCATTTAAGGGCTGTAGGACTTGAAAAACAAAAAGGTAAAGTAGACATCATTGTACCTAGTGACAGCAAAATGGCGATGTATAAAAAAGATTTAGGAAAAGCCCACCTTTATGCTAAAGCATTGATATATCAAAAAAACTTTAGAAAGAAAAAAGGTGATATTTTGTTAGGTATCGATAAAGATGGCTTTATTAAAAAATCTGTGATTAAAGATATTTTACTGTTTGGAGATGCACAGCTTATTCGTACCAAGTAAGGAGGATATTATGCTACACTTCCGAAATTAATAGTTAGGTAAATTTTGAAAACAATAATAAAAAACATGGATAGGGGTATCCTTTTTATGCTTCTTGCCTCACTTAGCTTCGCTTTTATGGGTGGTTTTGCTAAGGTGGTTAGCCAGGTACTCCCTCCTGTAGAGGTCACTTTTTTTAGAAATATATTTGGTGTAGTACTCGTAGGACTTTCCATTTGGAAAGTCCCTTTAAAACAAACAGGTGGAAAATTTTTATTACTACTTTTCCGGGGGTCGATAGGTTTTGCTGCACTTTTAGCCTATTTTTATATTATGGCTCATATCCCTTTGGGTGAGGCTGTAACCTACAACAAAACTTCTCCTATCTTTGTAGCCATTTTTGCCTATATTTTTCTAAAAGAGAAGTTACATCCCAGTGCGATTATCGCTATTGTTTTGGGCTTTGTAGGCATCGTTTTGGTAGCACAACCCGAAGCTGGAGGGTTTGACAAGTATGATATTTTGGGTATTTTTTCTGGTATTGGGGCAG
>JALXBG010000093.1 GCA_026991605.1 Sulfurovum sp. | reverse complement strand
TCATCGACTATAGGCATAAAAAAGTCTGTAGTAGAAAGCACAGAAGTACCATTACCAAGATCAAATGCTGCTGCATCATCTTTGGTATCATTACCCACAAGTAGTTCTGGATACGTGATGGTTTCTCTAGCAGATTTTAAAATATTATCGAGCTGTTTAGGTGAGATTTTACACCCACATCCTGCCCCATGGCTATATTGGGTGAGTTTTATTTCTTGCATTATTCTTTCCTTATCTTCAATATATAAATTTAGTTTTTAATTCCAAATTTATTGCACTGTATTTTGTTCATCGTGACTTTAAGTATCTCGTTTTGGGTAGCTTTGTTAAGATAGCGGTAGGTAATGGTAATATCCGACTGCAAAAAACGTTTGGAATTCGTACAAATGCCTTTTCGTATTGCCGGTGCCATACGTGTATGTCCATCTTTCTTGAGTGCTTCATCACTTTTGGACCCTGCATCAACTTCAAAAGTGTAGATAAGCTCTGTACCATTACTGTCAATACTGATCATTTGGGTATATGTATCTACCTTTTGGGGCAGTGTTTCGCCTATGCCTTCTACAGCTTTTTTCACCACATTGAGATTTTGGGCTCTCATCTTATCTATGTTTAAATCACCATTTACTTGTATCGTTCTTTGAAAAGGCTTTACCGTGGTATTGGCATTCAAAATAGAAGTAGAAAGTAACAGTGTGCTAAAAAATAATAAAAGTTTCATAGTTTTCTCCAAAATTAATTAATAGATTATAATACAATAGATGTATCAGTAAGATGATTCATCTCAAAATATTCTAAAATCAAATGAAATTGTACGCTCCCATCCCGACAATAATGTACATGAGATAAAAACCAAAATCACATGAAGATAATTGCATACAAATTTATAAAAATATTATGAATATTATTTTATACGAATTGATGTCGGGATGAGGGCAACCCGACCTACAAAAAGAAAATAAATGCTAAAATATCCCAAATCATACTAAGGCTACTCCATGAAAACTATCGAAATTCCCTACTATAAAACACTCACCTTAGCACATGTAGTGCTAGACTACAACGGTACCATTGCCAAAGATGGTGTACTAAAAGTTGAAGTGAAAGACCTACTTCCTGAGTTATGCAAGAACTACACGGTGCATGTCATCACTGCCGATACTTTTGGGAGTGTGAAAGCGCAGATGGAAGGTTTTGATGTTGTAGTTAAAGTATTACAAACTGACAACCATACCGCAGAAAAAGCAGCATATATTGATGTGTTAGGTAAAGAAAGTTGTGTTGCTGTCGGAAATGGAAATAACGATGCCCATATGCTTCAAAATGCCATACTCGGTATCGCTATCGTTGGGGATGAGGGGTGTGCTACCCCTACACTACTACAGAGTGACATCAGCTGTAAAGAGATAGCCGATGCTTTGACTCTTCTACTTAACGAAAAACGATTGATAGCTACTTTGAGAAAATAGTCTTAATTTATATATGTTTTTTCATAGACTCTACAAAATCTGTGATGTCATCGGAGAGGGCTTGTAAGTCCTCTTCATGTTCTACTTCGTCAGCAAGTATCTGACTAACGATATCATACGTTACAATATCTTTGTCTTTCACACTCTCTGCGATACTTGCATAGGTACTAATAGCACACTGCTCACCTTTTATAGAATCTTCCAATATAGAAACCACATCAAAATCTTTAGGTTCTTCATAACCACAATTCGTATGCGTAAACCAATCTTTAGGATTGAGCAGTGGTGTACCCCCAAGTTGTAAAATACGGTCTGCCACTATATTGGCATGGCGTAATTCATCGGCAGCATGTTGTTCCAGTTCAGAAATAGCAGCATCTTTCATAATGCCCTTAATCACTTTAGCCTCTATAAAATACTGATAATATGCCAACCACTCATCTGCATATGCTTTGTTAAGCATAGTAATTACCTCAGAAATCTCAATACCTTTAATAATAGAATTACCTCTTTTTGCCATTTTGAACTCCTTATTTTGATTTGTAAGTCCATTATAAAACTTCTTAACTTACAAGATTATTAATATTAATTATTAATTGATAATTTTTATCTTTTATTAATATTATCTGTCCTATACTGTTGTAAGGATAATTATTATCCATAAATAAAAAGGATTTGAGATGAAAAAATTAACAATGGCAAATGGAAGACAAGTAGAAGACAATCAAAACTCCATTACAGTGGGGGAAAGAGGTCCTATATTGATGCAGGATGTACTACTTATGGAAAAGCTCGCACATTTTGATAGAGAAGAGATACCTGAGCGTATCGTACACGCTAAGGGTGCTGGGGCACATGGTACATTTACAGTAACACGTGATATTACTGCTTATACCAAAGCATCTATTTTTTCAAAGGTAGGTAAACAAACACCTACCTTTACACGTTTCTCTACTGTAGGAGGAGAAAGAGGTTCTGCTGACACAGCTAGAGATCCAAGAGGATTTGCAACCAAATTTTATACCGATGAAGGTAACTGGGATTTGGTCGGAAACAATACACCCGTCTTTTTTATACGTGATGCGATGAAGTTTCCTGACTTTATACATACACAAAAGAGACTTCCAGACTCTAACCTTCCCTCCAATACAATGAAGTGGGACTTTTGGTCGAAAACTCCTGAGTCACTACACCAACTTACTACCCTCTTCTCAAACCGTGGTACTCCTGATGGGCACAGAAAGATGAATGGATACGGCAGTCATACCTACAGTTTTATTAATGCAGATAGTGAACGATTTTGGGTGAAGTTTCATCTAAAAACCCAACAAGGTAACCATACACTTAGAGCAGATGAAGCCACACGTATAGCAGGAGAAAACCCTGATTATGCTACTCAAGACCTATTTGAGTCTATAGATAAAGGTAATTTTCCACGATGGACTATGCATGTACAGATTATGCCTGAACTAGAGGCTGAAAGTTACCATATCAATCCCTTTGATGTAACGAAAGTATGGCCACACTCTGACTATCCGCTTATGGAGGTAGGTGTACTTGAACTCAACAAAAATCCAAAAAACTATTTTGCTGAAGTGGAACAGGTTGCCTTTTCACCATCCAATAAAGTGCCGGGTATCGGATTTTCACCAGATAAAATGCTCCAGGGAAGACTCTTTAGCTACCCAGATACACAGCGTTACCGTTTAGGTGTAAACTACAACTCATTACCGATTAATCGGGCAAATACAGAGGTGAACAATAACTACAGAAATGGATTTATGAGACATGACGATAATGGAGGTGACAGTACCAACTACGAACCAAGTCACTTTGCATCTGTAGCACAGACCAATGAAATCAATGAACCACCATTTAAAATAGATGGAAATGCAGACAGATATGCCTATGATACGTCACTAGAAGCTGATACCGCACAAGCTGGTGCACTCTATAGACTCATGGAAGCCAATGAACAAGCTGACTTGGTAGAAAATATCGCCAATTCCATGGCTGGTGTACCTGAAGAGATTATCAGGCTGCAACTGAGTTATTTTAAAGCTGCAGATACATCTTATGCAGAAGGTATTGTAAAACATTTGGGATTAAAACTCTAATTTATGTAGTGAGTATATCTGGAAACTTGATTGTTTTCAGATATACTATCATATGGCAAAGAAAAAGAAAAAATACCTCATAAAACTGAATAATAAAATACGAAACTACTTTAACGGACTCCCTTTTGATGAGGGCATCGCCACTGTGGATGATGACAAGCTTATAGAGCTCATTATGTTACTCGAAATCTCTATGCCCTCACATTCTCGTGAAGACATGGTACGTATGCTAAGACGTGTTTGGTCTGAAGAAGGGGCTGGTACACGAGAGCTGATAGTCTCATACCTTACCAAAGGACACAAAGCAGTACATGCTGGAAAACGTGAAGAACAAAATGGCGATCATGGTTCTGACAAAGTAGGAAAAATACTCAGTATTCTCTCTACTATGGAACACACGACGCAAGAAGAGAACATCATTTTAGAAGCATTCATAGATGCAAAACACTCTAAAATACGACCAGATAAAATACAAAATAAACTCCATTATCTACGCATAAAAAACAGACTGCATACCTTAGAAAAAGCATTGGATAGCACCTTTACAACCAACAATGAGATGGAGTTTTACCACCGTTTTACTTTTGTGCTCAAAGAGGTAGATTTCAGCAAACTTCTTTTATGTAAAACTGCTTCCTTAGACATGGATAATATGTCAGAGAGTGATGATGAACAAGTCATAGAAAAACTACGTGTTGTTAAAGAAGAAACCATAGTACAAAAACAAGAAGAGCTGACGGCTTTCTTAACACAGTTAAATGAGAAGGAACACCCCTATTTATCGGATGATGAAGTCTTTAAGTCACTTAAAAGTATGCCAACAGACTCTCCGCTTTTACATACACCTATTTCTCTCAATGTTATAGAAAAAATATTAACTAATATTAGTGATAAATATGAGGTCTTTGAGAGTACAGACCACATCATCATAGAGAAAGAGAAGAATCATGATTTATTTGGGACGATTCTTTACTATACTACTTCTGTTTCCTACGAAAAACCTTACCTTTACAACCTCATTTGGAAAGGTGCAGAGCTTCCTGTAAAAGAAGATATTAACCGAGTTAATGATGACCTCTTGGCACACTTCAGAGTAGCCATAGATGATGTGCTTGAAGATATGAGAGATGAGAGTGAGAAACTTGATATCCCAGAGAAGACACTGCATGAGTTTGTTGTACGTTTTGTAGAGCCTCAGATACGTGCATCAAATACGTTAAAATTTAAAGAAAAGAGCAAAAAACGTATACTCTTCCATTTTGGAGAGTACATCAAGCCTCTACTGGAAAAGCAAAAACGTGAAGAGTTGTTGGCGAAGACCATCCGTGACTTTAAAAACCTCTTTCCTTTAGCTCGTGAACTTAAACGTAAGATAGTCTTTCATGTTGGGCCTACCAACTCAGGTAAAACCTATGCCGCACTCAAAGAGTTAGAAGCTGCCACAACAGGTTACTATTTGGCACCGCTTCGTTTACTCGCGCTTGAAGGGTATGAAAATCTACAGAAAAGTGGCATCCATGCTTCACTCATTACAGGAGAAGAAGAGATCATCGATGAAGAGTCTACACATATCTCTTCTACCATAGAGATGATGAATGGTTCGGTTGATGTCGATGTCTGTGTCATAGATGAGATACAGATGATAAGTGACCGTGATAGAGGCTGGGCATGGGCAAATGCGCTCATGGGTGCTCCTGCAAAAAAAGTCATACTCACAGGCTCTGCCAATGCCCTGCCCGCAGTCACTGAACTCTGCGAATACTTAGGTGAAGAACTTGAAGTCATACACTTCGAGCGTAAAAATGAACTTACTATGATGCCTAAACCTGTTTCTATGAAGAAGATAGAACCACAAACTGCCATCGTAGCCTTTAGCCGTCGCGATGTACTTTCACTCAAACAGCAACTTAGTGAGCGTTACTCTGTCTCTGTCGTGTATGGAAACCTCTCTCCTGAAGTTCGTCGGGAAGAAGCCAGACGTTTTAGAGAAGGAGAAAGCCAGATACTCGTCTCCACCGATGCCATCGCCATGGGGCTTAACCTACCCATAAAAACCCTGCTCTTTGCCAAAGACAACAAATTTGACGGCTTACGCAGACGAGAGCTCCTGCCTACAGAAGTCTCGCAGATAGCTGGACGTGCTGGACGCTACGGTTTTGAAGAGAAAGGGTATGTAGGCGCGTTAGATGACAATGCCCTAGCCACCATTACCTCTGCTTTTCATGCCCCACTACCTGACATAGAACTCCCCGTCTCAGTGATGGCTTCACTCGAACACGTCATGCTCATAGGTGAGATACTCGAAACAGAAAATATTACTACGATATTAGGGTTTTTCGCAGACAATATGGAGTTTGACGGACCTTTTAATGCTGCAAACATTGACAGTATGTTAGAGATAGCAGCCATAGTAGATGAGTATCATTTAGACTTAAAGACACGCTTCTACCTAAGCTGTGCACCTGCAAGCATCTCTTCTCCGTATATAGAATCTGTCTTTCACCGCTACATCAAACAGGTCGAAGCTGGTGGACAAGTGCTGTACATCCCACCACGTGATCTCCCTGCCTTTGCACAGACCAATGATATGCTCTTGAATGCCGAAGATAGAGTACGAGAAATATCACTCTATTTGTGGCTGAGTTTCAAGTTTCCAGACATCTTCCAGGATGTAGAAAAAGCCCTACAAGCCAGAGTACGCCTCAACAACTACATAGAAAATTCTCTACGTCAAGGACACTTTACTAAGCAGTGCCGTAAGTGTGGGAAAGTATTAGATTTCTCATACCGCTTTAGTATCTGTGATGCTTGTCACACAAATGGAAAACGTGGGTATGGGAATAGTGGTAGTCGTGGTGGATATAGGGGCAGGAGGAGAAGATAAGTTTTACCAAGTCTCCCCAAATCCATAATATCCATTACCTACACGAACATTATTTGCATCAAACTGTGCTTTACGTTGTTTAACTGTAAGTTTCACTGGTGCGGCAACACCTACAACAGTTGTTAGTCCTAAAAGTGCCATAAATTTCATTACATTTCTTCTTGTATTGTCTATCATCATAAATCCCTTTGTATATAAGATAATTCACTCTAACAATTGTTTGTGGAGAAAAAGTGAAAATATTACCCAAATCTCGAAATAGAATTCTATTTTGAGATTTGGGTATTACATCAATAGATACAAAATAGGAATCAAAAAAGAAAAATCACTGTTTGTCTTACGATTTGCCTCATAAGCACCGATATCCCAAGCCCCATCTTCTAAACGGCTGTTTTTTTCATAGTCCAAAAGTGAGAAATTATTTTGAATACCTGCATCAATAGCAGGGGAATTAAACTGAAGATGGAAGTCTCCGTGTGTGGCATCTACAAAAAGAGAGTCTGCTACGATTTCACTGCTTTGCCCATAATCATAAGGCTCACTGTCAACCATATTTTTACGTATGTCTAGTTCTGAAATATTTACACCATCCTTGATAGATATGGGAGATTCTTGTTGATTTTTACTTTGTATGATATTGTTATAAATCTTAATATCTTTGGCATAGATATTGTCAACATAAATACCATCACCACCCGTATTATAGAAAGTATTATTGATGATATTAATATGCTCTACTGGATTTGATGTAACATTATCCTCTCCTGACCAACCTCCAATAATCATCCCTCCATCATGATTATTATAGATGATATTGTTCACAAAAGTGACATGCGCCAAAAGTCCACCTAACTCACTTGCCACAGAGACGCCATTACCTCCTATATCGTGTACACGGTTGGATTCAAAGAGTATATGATGTGTATATAGGTCTGATGCATCTGCATAAAGCGCGGGACGGTCAGGATTATCTATGTGATGTACATGGTTGTATTTTACTGTGACATCATGAGAGCCCTGTTTTACATCTATACCCTCTCCCCCATTTGTGCCTGGACCCGCGTGGTGTACTTCATTTTCTATCACATCTACATGATGTGAAGTAACGATACTGATGCACTCCTGCTCGCCGTCATTGCAGGCAAGTTTCACCTCATTTTTACTAATAAGTACATATCTGCCTCCCCATACCCCTATGCCGCTAGAAAATGTGTCGTCTGTTTTTGTATTTTTTATGACAATATGATGTGCATCATCTAAGAAAATACCAGCATGCGTAGAATGTCTTATTTCTATGCCCGATACTGATATATATCCACAGTATGAAAGTTCAAATAATCCTCCCCAAGTGCCCTCCCAGTTAATACCTGTACCATCAATAATCACTTTATCATTCTGATAGTTTTTTATCACTATGGGATTTAATTTTGTACCTGATGTTTCTGTGTAGACACGTTCATGGTATGTACCTGCTTTTATCGTAATGGTATCACCAGCTTGAACTATGTTTACTGCTGCTTGGATAGTAGTGTAGTCTTCTCCCCCTGAAGCAGAGACAGTATACTCCTGTGCAACGATAGTAACAGTAAAAAAGTAAATAAAAAGTAGGTAGAACCTTATCTGTTTCATTATAACTCCAATGATATAGTCTAGCATAAATTCAAATATAATGCCAAAAAGTACCATTTAAGCACAGGTAAATCAAATATCAATCCATAATAATATGAATCATCCTATCCTTACTCTTGAGCGTAAAATCATCCAAACTTTCATCTAATATGGTTAACTCCAAAGTGTTGTGGTCTATGAATTTAATGTCAACATCGGTAGGGAATTGAATATTTTTCAACAAGTCATGTGCATCGTGTGGTGGAAAATAGAGTATATGGCTTTTGCCTTTTTCTAAATGTAGCGTTGCAGTTTTAGTTTCTACTTTATGTAGCTCTACCATAGGCTTTTGTGTAGTAAATGCCCATCTGAGTGTATGCTCTTTATTTTTTACAGTGTAGATAACCTCTGCGCGGTATTGTGTAGCATACGCTAAGCGTTTGAGAGGAAAGAGTGCATACTGAAGTGCTGTAAAACGTCCATGAGGGTCATTTTCTTTGTCCATCAGAAGTACATCAGTTACTTCTTTATTACTACTGTCAAGCAGTTTAAAAGAGCGTAAAGTTACATCTTTAAAATAGTAGTCATTAAACTCAACACTCACCGGAAACCCACTCACATCATACTCAGGAAGGGGGTCAGGACTTTCGTCATAAAAGACAGGAGGTACTTCACTCTGCCCATTATATGGATAGACAACTATCTCAGGGTTATAACGTTTGTTTGCAAGCTGCGCTTGTTTAAATGCTTTCTCGCCTATGCGGTGTGTTTCATCTTTACATATTTTATAGTAGTACTTTCCACTACCTGAAAAACTCTTTTCATGACAGAGTCTCGCAAGATTGCTGTTTCCCATCACATAGACAAAAGCACTGTTAGATGTCTTTGCTTTATCTTGTGTTGCACCTACCCCAACTTCGTCTATGTCCAGTGTCAAAAAACCAAAACGATGGTAGATAGCAGAGAAAAGTCCATCAATGGAGCCTTGTGCACTGTAAGTATGTGTAGAAAGGTTTTCACTCACATAAGAGGAAGCATAGTTGGCATACAAAGCACGATCTACCGGTTTCACGCCTGTAAACTTCGGCATACCCACCGTTTCATAGTGTGAAGATACTTCATTGGCCACAAGATAGTCAGCATGTGCCTGTGCTGCATCTGCGAGTAAATCATTTTGTAAGAGAGTATTTAGTCCCATCGCTTCTCTAATGTTATTGAGTTCTGAACGGGCATCTGCTTTTTCATACTCCACATCCATGGGCAACACTGTTCTAATAATGACTTCTTTTTCCTTCGTTTCATTGCCAAAGCCCATAAACTCCCAAGCAAAGATACTCACAGTCATAAAAAAAATAGATAAAAAAATACGCATACTCTCTCCTAAATCATTAAAGTTATGATACAGAAATTAAACTGAGGTATAATACGCATTATAAACACCCAAGGTAATAAACATGGCACAACAATACAAAGTCACCTCGCGTTGCAAACTCCTCCCTTTTCTCTTTGAGACACTCTCTACCAATGAGGGATGGTCTAAAAAAACAGTCAAACAACGTCTACAAAGCTCTTCTATTTTTGTAAATGGTCAAGTGCAGACCAAACATGACTTTATCGTAGACAATGGAGATGTGGTACAAGTGGGTGTAGCACAGCGTACTGGACACCATACCAACACTCAAGTGCAAAAACTAGAGATTATCCACCAAGACAAAGACCTCATAGCCATCAACAAACCTGCCGGACTACTTTCTGTAGGAACCACCAAAGAAAACAAGAACCATGCCCTAGCCCTACTTCGTACCCAACTAAGCCGTGGCAAAAAGGCAGATACTGTCAAACTCTGGCCTGTCCATAGGTTAGACCGTGACACTTCAGGCATTTTGCTCTTTGCTACGTCTAAAGAGCTAAGAGAGGCTGTTATGGACAAATGGGCTACTACTGAGAAAACATACCTGGCAGTAGTTGAAGGCACACCAAAAGTAGAAGCAGACACCATCACTGAGCCACTTAGACTCGATGAAAAAGAGTACCGTATGCATGTGGGCAAACATAAAGATGCCAAATCTGCAATTACACACTACAAAACAGTAGAGTCAAATGAGATACGTTCTCTACTAGAAGTTCGCATAGAAACAGGCAGACAACACCAAATACGTGCCCATATGGCACACATGGGTAACGCTGTCGTAGGCGATGAGCGTTATGGTAAAAAAGGTGGACGCATGGGGCTTCATGCTATGAGACTAAAGTTTGACCATCCTTTGAGTCATAAACAAGTGCTTTTAGAGGTGGATGCACCTAGAGATTTTTATAGTCTATTGAAGTAATACTTAGGTAATTTATAAGTAAGATTCAAGTCACACAAATAGATTATACTTTGCCTGTTCGAATCAATGAATTCGGGTCAATATAAACAACCAAAGGATAACCTATGAACAAAACTCTAATCTTAATTGCAGCTCTTGCAATGACAACACTTTCTGTACAAGCGAATGAAACAACGGATGCTATTGGTCAAGCAGTTACAGATGTAGTACAAGTTACATCAGCATCTACTGATGATGCTCAAAATGCACAAGATAACGAAAAAAATGAGACTAAAGCAGAAGAAAAAACTCCTGAAGAGAGATAGTTAATTAAACTACTTATATCTTTATAAGTATAAGTCTCAACATAACCTTTCACTCGTAACGAAGCTCCTGCTTCGTTACTATCTATCGATGCTTGATATGTATATTGGATTCTGATAGAGGTTTAACAGCAGGAGCTGTGGAACGAATAAAAACAATTTTTACATCACTTAATTTTGATCATATTTAGATGTGTTGAAATCACAAAGTGCTTTCATTTCATCAGACCAAGGTAAGTCATAGCTGTCTCCACTTAGTAAGCTATCATACTGCCAATAGACATCTTTTCGTGCTTTTGTATTAAAATATTTACTTTTCACAGGAGAATCTATTCTCTCATGAACCAAAACAGGTTTATGGAAAATTTTTGTATAATTCATATAATAAGATCCACAAAAATAAGGTGCATTCACACTCTTTCGTATTTCCTTAGCCCTCTCAGGAGTCTCCAACACCTGCTTATACGCCCTACCTGCCTGCATAGCAATATCAATATATATCGGATGCTTATCCTTATATGTCTCATAAATCCACCGCTCCACATCATCCCGTATCCCATTGTGATTGACATCCACCCCAAGCAGTGTGGCATTATTCACTTTAGGGTCTGGCTCAGGTGGAAGAACATGCCCATTGATTACCAAGGTGTTGGCAGATGCAGAGGTATAAACAAGAGTAAAGACAAAGATGAATTTTAAAATAGTATTTTTCATGAGAGAAGTGTAACATATTTTCTATACTAAACTATGATAGGCGTATTATAGCAATTTTGCTATAATACGCCTAATAGAGTAAAGGATACACTATCAAAGCATTTGAAAAATTCAATTTACATCCAAACATACTGAAAGCACTAGCACACGAGAACTACGAAAACGCTACAGCTATACAGAATAAGACCATTCCTGCTGCCATGAAAGGTGCCGATATACTTGGTGCTTCCAAGTCGGGGACAGGGAAAACAGCAGCGTATGTCTTGCCACTGCTTAACAAACTGCAAAAAGTAGTTAAATCAGACGGTAAGGTAGTACGAGCACTTATCATCGTGCCGACTATTGAACTGGCAGACCAAGTCTCTCGTACGATTGTCTCTTTTTCTCGCTACATGGATATACAGACAGTTAAAGTACAAGGTGGCTCTAAAAAAAGTGAGCAACTCGCACGCATCAAACAAGGGGTGGACGTCGTAGTAGCAACACCTGGGCGTTTGCAAGACTTCATCAATGACAAAAAAATCAACCTTGAACATGTTAATACAGTGATACTTGATGAAGCGGACACTATGCTTGAACTAGGTTTTTTAGGGGAAATAAAATCTATACTCAAAAGCTGTACACAACCCAAACAAATGATGTGTTTTTCTGCAACCATTTCTCAAAACATCAAGAAGCTTTCTAAAGAGTTCTTACGTGAGCCTGCCATCGTAGAAGTGAGCAACAGACGTGATGTGGTCAATGTCATTAAACACCGTGCCTACAAGGTAGATAAAAAGCGTAAAGCCGAACTTGCAGCAAAGTTGGTAAAAGAGATGGGTGAAGAGCAAGCACTTATCTTTGTCAACAAAAAAGAGACTGCCGACAAACTCTTTGAGTACTTTAAAGCACAAGGCATCTGGACAACCGTGATACATGGTGACATCAAACGTGGTGGACGTGCCAAGGCACTCACACTCTTTAAGTCTGGTAAATCACAAGTGCTCATAGCTACAGACATCGCCGCAAGAGGTATAGACATACCCTTGCTACCGTTGGTGATTAACTATGATTTACCCGAAGAGACAGACAGCTTTACGCACCGTGTAGGTCGTACAGGACGTGCAAACCATAAAGGTGGGGTCATTACCCTACTCACCATTCACGACTACAACGCCTTTTCTACCATAGAAAAACACCTTAAACTCAATGTAAAACGTGAGATTATGGATGGTTTTGAGATTACCGATAAACAGCCACGCCAAGCACGTCCTCGTAAAAAATCTCTCTCAGAGAAAAAAGGGAAGATTGATTACGACAAAAGACGTCGTTATACCTATGCCGCACAAAAAAAGAAAAAAGAAGGAAAAACGGGTCTAAAGAAAAAGTAACTTAATCTTTTTTTCTAAATGTAGCAAAAAGTGGGTTATGGTCTGAAAGTCCATGATCTGCTACAGCCTTAGAATCTACAAGCTCCAAACCTCTAGAAAAGATAAAATCCAACTGTTTTCCCATAAATACTTTTACCCCTGAATGCTTAGAAAAAGGTACCATTTCCAAACCTAACTTTTTACGTACATCATGAAGTTTTTGCATACGCTTTTTGTTCCATGTGTTGAAGTCACCTGCGACTATCATAGCACCTTCATGCACTTGCATGAGCGTGAGAAACCTCTCTAGTTCTCTATCATAACTTTGGTTCTCTCGAAAGTTTATGGCATGGACATTAAGTATCAGTAAAGTGCTGCCATCTTCAAAAGGGTACGCACTTACCAAAAGACTTTTATGTGAAGCCACAAAGCTCTCTTTAACTTCTGAGAGGTATGCCTGTGCATAGTTGGATTCTATTTTGCTTGCGGTAAGTACACCGTAAAACGCCCCTCTTACTTCTAAGTTTGCAGCCGCATCAAAAGCAAAGCTAGAGAGATCAAAGACTCTGTCATCCATAAAGTTTGCCTCTTGAAAAAGCATAAAATCCAACGCATCTTCATAACGAGACAGAAAAGGTGTAAAGTCAGGATGTTTGGTGTTATTTTTATAGACATTCCAACAAAGTAGTGAAAATCTCTCTGGTACAAAAGTACGACACGCGATGCCTGAACAGGAACGATGCTGAAGGATAGAGGGTTTGAACATTACAGTAACGGAGCAAACACTTTCATAATGTTCTCCACCGCCTCTCTAAATTTACTGGGCTTCTCCATGCCTCGTGAAGCATTTTTCATCAGGTTTTTCATCCATGCTTCCATGTTTTTCATGAACTCCTCGGAGTAGACAAAAGTAACCACTTCATAGTTAAGAAATAAACTACGGTTGTCTATGTTTACTGAGCCTACCATACCACCCACACTGTCAAAGAGTATGGCTTTAGCATGCAGCATAGCACCTTCATATAGAACCACATCTACACCTATTTCATCAAGTTCTCTCATGTATGGACTTCGCCCCAAGTCTGCCAAAAGGTGATCAGACTCTTTAGGGGTGATAAGCTTCACATCTACCCCTTTGTGTTGTGCAATGACAAGGGCTTGTACCATGTTGTCATCGGGTACAAAATATGGTGTGACTATCCAGATGCGTTCTTTGGCATTGTAGATAGCATTGAGCAACGTCTCATAGAGTGCATCTTTGGGGATATCAGGACCAGAGGGTACGACTTGTACAATCTGGTTTCCACTATATGCTTCTTTATGCTCAAAATCCTGTTTTTCTGACCTCTTGGTAGCATACTCCCAATCGTTAAGAAAGATGGAGTAAAAGTCATTGACTGCTGGGCCACGAAGTGCATACATCAAGTCTTCCCAGCGCTTTGTACCATCATCTGCACCCATATATTCATTACTGAGGTTCATACCCCCACTTAGGAGCCTCTCTTCATCAAAAAGGTAGATTTTACGGTGGTTTCTCAGGTTAATATAGTTTTGAAAAGGACGCTTCAAGATTGGCACAAAAAAAGCCACCTCTCCTCCTGCATTTCTAAGTGCTTTAAAACCACGTTGGTTAAAGTATGCACCTAAGGAACCTACCAAATCTAACAGCACACGCACTTTCACACCCTCTTTTGCCTTGCGTGTAAGTGCTTCCAAAATAACTTCCATTGTTTTGTCAAACTGAAATACATAGGTACAGATGTCTATGCTGTGTTTAGCGCGTTGTATCTCCTCTAGCATTCTTTCATACGCCTCTGTACTGCTGCTAATAAGTTCAATCTCATTGCCTCTTGTGGCAGGAGGAATACCATTTTTCTCCAAAATGCTCAATATAGTGTGCGTTGACCCGTCAAGAGTATAGGCATCATGGCTATCTGGCTTATGAAAATCTACATAACTTTTAGCATGTTTAGACTCACGTTTACGAATACCAATGATAAAATACAGAGGTACAGTGATAAAAGGCAAAAAGACAATAGCCATCATCCATGACATCATACTTGTTGGGGAGCGTTTTTGATAGAGTATGTGTCCAATGGCAGTAAATATAAGTAACCCTCCAACAATAACAAAGAGGTACGTCCAGAGTAATTGCATCGCTGTCATATTCTAAAAAGCTCCTCCATATGTTATACGATATCATATACTAAAATGCTATAATATCTCATGATTAAGAACTTTCAGACAAACAACTTTAGCTTGGTACTTTCCGGTGGTGGTGCCTTGGGCATCGCTCACTTGGGAGTACTTCATGACCTTGAAGCACAAAAACTTGTACCCTCCGAAATAGTAGGTACAAGCATGGGTGGCATTATAGGGGCATGTATGTCTGTGGGTATGTCTGAAGCAGATATCTACAAAGAGATAAAAGCCTTTTCATCGGTGACAAAATGGGTAAAGTTTTCCTTCTCTGGCAATGCCATCGTGGACAATTCAAAAATAGAGACTATTTTTAACAGACTCTTTGGTGAAAAGAAGATGAAAGAGACCAACATCCCACTAAAACTGATAGCCACAAACCTTCTCAATGGGCATAAACGTGTCTTTACTGCCGAGGATGATGTCACTATTAAAGATGCCATCTTGGCTACTATGGCGATACCTGGGGTGTTTGATGAGCATATCATAGAGGATGAAACCTATGGTGATGGCTTTTTATGTGAAAACCTAGGGGTCAATGAAGCCACACACAATGACATACTTGCCATCGATGTACTGGGTGAAAATGCCTTTGAAAAAGCTCTGCCGGACAACTTTTTTAAAACAGCCAATGTCTTGGAGATGTTTGAAAAGTCTATGCGTCTGCTCATCTACAACCAAAGCCAAACACATATACGAAACAGTAAGAAAAACATCTACCTTATAGAACCGATGACTAGAACATACACAACATTTTCGTTTCATAAACATACAGAGATACGGGCACTTGGGCTTGGATTATTACAATAGAACCCTCTGAATAACCTAGTCATTCACAATGGGTTTTGCAAATGTAAGATTGTGCAAGAGATTTATGAGTCCTAGCCATAGCTAAGACGAAGTAAATACCTTGTGCAAGGTTGCGTTTGCAAAGCCCACCCAAAGGGCACCACTAGCTTTCATCTATGCGTCGTTACTCTTTTTCACCTTAGCTACGGATAGGGTTTCAAAAGAGTGCCTAGCCTAGATAAAAGCTAGAGATGTTGTGAACGACTAGGTTATTAAGAGGGTTCTACAACATATTAACAAATATTAAACAGGATATAAGATGATTGAAAACGGTTTCACTTACCTTACAGTGCTTATGATGATAGCTGCAAGCATCGTCTACACCGAAAAAAAGAGCCAACATAAGCTCTTTGAGTACCTGCCTGCTATCGTCATCATCTACTTTGTAGTAATGCTCGCTTCTACCTTTGGACTATGGCATAAAACGGAATCTGTTACAGCTACTTACAAGTCTGTCAAATCCAACCTTTTGCCTGCCATGATATTTCTCATGTTATTGCTTGCAGACATGAGAGAAATCTTTAAACTAGGTAAAAAAATGTTGCTTACATTTCTACTAGCAACTACTAGCATCGCTCTTGGTTTTGTAGGTATGTTCGCCCTCTTCCAGACCTCATTTGGAGAAGAGAGTTGGAAACCTTTTGCAGCACTCTCTGGCTCATGGATGGGAGGCACCGCCAACATGGTAGCCATACAAGGTGCACTGGACTTACCTGATTCTGCTATGGGCTACACCCTACTCATCGACTCCATAGACTACGCCATCTGGGTGATGATACTCCTAGCCCTTGTACCTTTTGCAAAAAAGTTCAACATTTGGAGTAAAGCGGATACCTCTACTATCGATGAAGTGGGAGAGAGACTGGCGCTTAAAGAAGAAAATAAAAATCCTATAAGCTTTGACTCACTCTTTTTACTGTTAGGCTCGGCTTTACTTGTCTCTGCACTCTCTCAATACACAGCCTCATTCCTCCCTACTTCTGACTATCTTACGCAAACAACATGGGTAGTCATACT
>JALXBG010000092.1 GCA_026991605.1 Sulfurovum sp. | reverse complement strand
GGGTGCTTCAGTGGTAGCGGTAGGTCACTACACCTCTTCCATCATGGGGAATAACAAAGAGGTACAAAACCTTGTCGTAAAAGAAGCACAGAACTCTGGTGAGTTAGCCACAGCACTGGACTTTAACGACTACCTCAAAAAGACCATCAAATCTGAGATAGCTGATGTTTGTAACATCTCAAACACACGTTATGGTGGGGCAATCACCGCTGGTCAGTTCTTGTCTGAGTTCATAGAAAAGAAAAATGCAGACAAATGGGCACACATAGACATCGCAGGCCCTGCCTTTGTTGAACATGCTTGGGGTGAAAACCCTCATGGTGCATCTGGAGCTGGTGTAAGAATGATGGTTAAACTACTAGAAAGCCTTGCAAGAGGAGCTACACATGCATAGGCTTTTGCTCTCAGTAGCTGTGCTTTTATCACTGACTGCCTGTCATGAGCGTAGAGGGCCTGAGCCTGAAACTTCTAAGTTGACAGAGAAAATGTTTACATCTTCTCAAACAGAGGTAGAGACTACAGTAGAAGAGAGAAGTGCACCGGCAACTGAGAAACAAGCTGCAGAAGCTAGCAGTGAAGATACTGTACTTATAGATGTACCCATGCTAGAAGAGGAACTTCCTACTATTCCACTTCCTCTAGAAGAGAGGGTTTCAAAACCTACAACGCAGTTTACTGAGAGAAATAAAAATGGCGGGACTATCACTGATGGTCTGACTATGAAAGAGATACGTATTTCTCAAAGTCCGGAACGTACACGTGTGGTTTTTGACAGCTATAGTGGTGCAGATGAAAAAGCTTCAGTCTCTGGCAAGTATACGTTTAAGTACGATGCCAAGGCACATCGCATAGTACTCACAGTGAATGGGTATAGACACTTTACTGCACTGGGGAAAAGTAAAATTCGTACCTTTTCAGCCAATAGTATTATCAAGAAAATCTATCTTGTACCCTATAAAGATGACTCAGGTTTTCAATGTAACATTGATTTGAGAAAAGGGGCAAAAGTAAATGCTTTTGATTTGAAAGAGCCTGGGCGGATTGTTATAGATATCATGCCAAACTAAAGAGGGCTAACCCCCTCTTCACCAACTTTTAGATAAAATCACAAAAATAAATTCGGTAACAAAATTTTAAGCGTATACAAACGTAAGCGCCCTTCGGGTTGAGTGTATACACTTAAAATTTCGTTACCTCATTAATTAAATTGAAACACAAGGAAATACCATGGGACTAGGAATAGGACTTGTTGGACTACCAAACGTAGGAAAATCTACCACTTTTAACGCACTCACTAAAGCACAAAACGCAGAAAGTGCAAACTACCCATTTTGTACTATTGAGCCAAATAAAGCCGTGGTACCAGTACCCGACAAAAGACTTGATGAACTGGCAAAAATAGTAAACCCAGAGAAAATACAATACTCAACACTAGACTTCGTGGACATCGCAGGACTTGTAGCAGGAGCGAGTAAAGGGGAAGGTCTTGGAAACAAGTTTCTAGGGAACATTCGTGAGACTGAAGTAATTTTACACATCGTAAGATGTTTCGCCGATGACAACATCGTACATACAGAGGGAAGCATCGACCCTATCCGTGATGTAGAAATTATCGAGCAGGAACTTTTGTTTGCAGATATTGATGCAGTACTCAAACGTATAGATATGCTTAAGAAAAAAGCCAGAGGAAATGACAAAGACGCCAAAGAGCAACTTGAAGTTGCAGAAGCACTTTTAGCACACATCGAAGATGGTGCACCTGTTTCTACTTTTGAAGACTTAGAATCAGATGGCTTTTTAGCAATGAACAAAGATTTACGTTTATTAACTTCTAAACCTATTATCTATGGTGCAAATGTTGATGAAGATGGTCTTAGTGAAGACAGTGAGTATGTGCTTAAACTCAAAGCCTATGCAAGTGAACGTGGTTCAGAAGTCATCAAACTCTGTGCCAAAGTAGAGGAAGATATGGTAGACTTTGATGATGATGAGAGAGATGAAATGCTTGCAGACCTTGGTGTTGTAGAGTCAGGGTTAGAGCAAATTATCCATAAAGGTTTTGATACACTTGGACTTCAGTCATACTTTACAGCAGGGGTGAAAGAGGTACGTGCATGGACTATACGTAAAGGTACCACTGCGCCTAAAGCGGCAGCAGTAATTCACAACGACTTTGAAAAAGGTTTTATCCGTGCAGAGGTTATTAGCTATGAAGACTTCATTGAGTTTGGTGGAGAGCAAGGTGCCAAAGACGCAGGGAAAAATAGACTTGAAGGAAAAGAGTATATCGTACAAGATGGTGATATCATGCACTTTAGATTTAACGTTTAATGTAGGGTGGGCATTCTTGCCCACCTTTGTTATATTTTGTGGGCAAGAATGCCCACCCTACAAAGGTTTATCATGAAAAAAATTCTTATGTTACTTACACTCTCTCTACTTTTTTTAGGCTGTGACTCTAAAAAAGGTGCATTTCTAAAAACTGTCCAAAGCCAAAACTCACAAGAAGCCTCTGTAGATAAGCTCAAAAAGCTGATCAAAGAGGAAAAGTTAACGCTTTTTGAAATTATAGATCATAAAGCCAATGCTACAGCGGTTAAGATGGATCTTAAGCCTGAAACAGTTGTGGTCTTTGGAAATCCTAAAATGGGTACAGTACTTATGAACTGTAATCCTTCTATGGGATTAGATTTACCACTTCGTATTTTAGTCTCTACAAACTATGAGGGCAGCACTTCATTTACCTACACAAACCCAGAGTACTGGTCACTTAAACATAATATAAAAGACAAAAAATGTCTCAAGATTATTAACAAAGCCACCATAGCACTGGCAGACCTTACTGAAAAAGCGAGCAAAAAATAGATGGTTATAAGTACAAACGAAATACTCTACCGTATACAAAAGGCTTTACATTTAACCCCAGATGAGATGCTTGAAGCCTATAAACTAGAAAACTACAAGATGCTTGAGCCTCATCTAAAAGATCTTCTTAAACGTCGTCAAGAACCGGGTTTTATGCTTTGTTCTTACGAAGAGTTGGGTGTATTTTTAGATGGGTTGGTGACACTTAAAAGAGGTCCAAGTCCCAAAAAGAAAGCTGATGACGAAGTCATTGAACTCACCAACAACCTCATACTTAAAAAACTTCGTATTGCACTGGAACTTAAAGAAGCGGAAACAGAAATTATCTTTGGCCTTGCAGATATAGAACTTACAAAACAACAACTTGCATCGCTCTTTAGAAAAGAGACACATAAAAACTTTAAACCTTGTTCTAGCGAACTTCTCATGGCATTTATCGAAGGCTTGGATGAGTTTTATTATACAGGAGAAGTAGACTAAATCTGCTCTCTTATAGTTTCATTTTTTCTACTCTTTTTTAAATATTAATACATTTTGACATTTTTCTGTTATTATATTATTTATATAAAGGAGCAATTATGTTAAAAAGAAAAGTTGGGAAAATACTTACACTTAGTATCTTGAGTATAGTGGGTAGTTTACCTCTCATGGCTGAAGCCACACAAACACTCTACTATGGTGGCGACATCATCACTATGGAGGGAGACAAACCTAACTACGTTGAAGCGGTGATACAAAGAGACGGTAAAATCATCTATGCAGGAGACAAAGCGTCTGCGGTCAATAACTTTGCAGGGAAAACCATAAAAGTTGACCTCAAGGGTAAAACGATGATGCCGGGGTTCATTGAACCTCACTTACATCCACTTATTGCGGCCATCTTGCTTGCTGGCGATATTGTTGCACCACACGATTGGAATGTGCCTGATGGCATAAAAAAAGGTGTTGAGGGGCATGATGCTTATATAGCACGTCTTAAACAATCTATTGCAAAATACGGCAAAAAGGATGATATACTTTTTATATGGGGCTATCATCAGCTGTGGCATGGGGACTTAAACCGTGAACTACTCAATAAAATATCTCCTAACATCCCTGTGGCTGTACTTCACCGATCTTTTCATGAAGTATTTTTAAATGATGCCGCCATTAAACTTTTTAAAATCAAAGAAGAAGATTATAAAGATAATCCTCAAGTAGAATGGAGTAAAGGTCATTTCTTTGAAGGCGGATGGCAAGCTCTTGGTCCCAAAATAGCACCATTTATGCTGAATCCTGTGAAGTATAAGAAAGGCTTGGCAGATATGACGAAGCTTATGGAAAAAAATGGGATTACAACCATAGATGAACCAGGGTTTCCTAATGTCGATTTTAAGATGGAATATGACCTTTTAAAATCTGAAATGGATAAAAAACCTGCGTATGAAATTTATAATATTTTAAATGCCGGAGCATTGACTGCTGTAAAAGGCAGTATGGAAAAAGCAACGAAATTCATGGAAGAGACTCCAGATAAATACAATACTGACAACATCAAGATATTGCCTAAGCAAGTCAAACTCTTTGCAGATGGTGCCATATATTCGTTGGCAATGCAGATGAAAGAGGGATACACAGATGGTTTTAAAGGTCAATGGATGACACCCCTTGAGACCTTTAAAAAGCAGATGAATTACTATTGGGACAGAGGGTATAAAATCCATATCCATGCTAATGGTGATTTAGGTATTCAGCTCTGTCTGGACACAGTAAGAGAGATGCAAAAACGCAACCCAAGAAAAGACCATAGGCTAACACTTCACCATCTAGGGTATTTTACGGCCGATCAGGCAGATGAGATGAAAAAGCTTGGCATAGAACTATCTGTAAATCCATACTATTTATGGGCATTGTCAGAAAAATATTCCAAATATGGGTTAGGACCCAAAAGAGCAAAAAACCTAGTGCCTATGAAGCTTCTAAAAGACAGAGGCATTCCATTTTCTTTCCATTCAGACTTTGCTATGGCACCAGCTGAGCCACTGACACTTGCGTGGACAGCTATCAATAGAGTGACAGACAAAGGAACACCTGTTTCCCAAGACCAACGTATTGATGTATTTACTGCAATGCAAGGAATTACAATTAACGCAGCAAGAACATTAAATCTTGAAAATAAAATTGGATCTATAAAAGTAGGTAAAACAGCGAACTTTACACTCCTTAACGAAAATCCTTTTAAAGTAAAAAAGATGCATATAAAAGATATTGAAGTTGCAGGCGTTGTGTTTAGAGGTAATCTCAAGATGAGAAAACCAAAACGTATAAGTGGGGACAAAGATGCCCATGGTTGCATCGGAACAGCAGGTTTTAAATGGTGTGCAAGGACCAATAAGTGTGAAAGACCATGGGAACTGGCTAAAGAGAAAAATTTTGATAATACAAATAAAGCATTTGATGCCTATTGTGCTAGCAAATAAATATAAGGGGAAAATATGAAAGAAATTAAAAACCTAGGATTAACTCTAGCAGTTTGCGCTTTATGTTGCCAATCTGCAGTAGCTGACGATAAAAGTAAATCGGATATGGCTAAGCAACTTGCCAATCCTGTTGCTGCCTTAATCTCTCTACCTATACAGTTAAATTATGATAGAGGATTTCAATATACATCTGGTAACGACAGTAGTAAGTGGACATTAAATGTTCAGCCTGTAATTCCCATCTCGTTCAATGATGACTGGAACGTCATTTCAAGAACTATTGTTCCTGTTATTAGAACAGAGAATATACCACTGGCTTCTGGTATAAATGGTGGCATAGGTGATATTGTGCAAAGTGTGTTCTTTTCACCTAAAGCACCAACGGATAGTGGATGGATTTGGGGTGCGGGACCAGTATTTTTAATACCTTCTGGGTCTGATGTTTCTGCTGATACTTGGGGTGCTGGACCAACTGCTGTAGCACTAAAACAAGATGGAGCACTAACCTATGGTGCACTTGCCAACCACATCTGGTCTACAGGTGGTGATGTTGACATCAGCAATACTTTTGTTCAGCCTTTTCTCACTTACACAACTCCTACTGCACTATCTTTTTCAGTCACAACAGAAGCAACCTACAATTGGAAAGCCTCAAATGGTAATGAATGGACTGTTCCTCTTTTTATGGTGGTAACACAAGTAGACAAAATAGGAGATCAGCTTATCAGTTACGGTGCTGGGGTTAAGTACTATGCAGAAAGTCCTGATGGTGGGCCGCAAGGTTGGGGGTTGAGGTTCGTGTTTACAATGTTGTTCCCCAAATAAATAGTCGAATGATACGCATATCGCCTGATGTCATTGGTAATGATTCTACCATAATGTTTCAGGCTAACTTTATCATCAAGAATCCATTTGATGATATTTAAATAACATGAAATAAAGGAGAAAAAATGAATTTGAAAAGACAAACATTAGGGTTGATTGCCATTGCGGTAACTACTTTGGGAATAAGTACGGCAAGCGCATGTACAGGGTGTCAGATTACTACGGAAGACAAAGCAGTTATCAATGGACGTACCGTTGAATTTGGTGTGCTTATCGATACAAGTGCAGCCTTCGTACCACGTGGCTACAAGTTTACTGGTATGACAACTATGGGAGATGGAAAAACATGGACAGCTAAGTATGCATCGGTAGGTATGACCATCGCTGATTATGATGTCATCGTAGATGGGATGAATGAGAAGGGGCTGGTATGTGCGAATTTTTACTTCCCTGGATTTGCAAAATATACAGTAACCACCAAAGAAAATCAGTCTATTTCAATGTCTACAACAGATATGGTACAGTGGATACTCTCTATGTTCGATAATGTAGATGATGTGAAAAAAGCACTTGAAAACAATGAAGTTGCACTCTCACCTGTCTTGACTCCTGGCTTTCCACCACAGGTACAACCTTTTCACTTTATCGTGTATGATGCCACAGGTAAAAGTATCGTATTTGAACCAATCGACGGTAAATTGAAGATATACGACAATCCTATTGGTGTTATTACCAACTCACCAACATTTGACTGGCATATGACAAACCTGCGTAACTATGTTACACTTGGAGCGAGCACGCCGGATCCTAAAAAAGTACTTGGTATGACGCTAAAGCCACTGGGACAGGGTGCAGGTATGTTAGGTCTACCAGGCGATTTCACGCCTCCATCACGTTTTGTTAGAGCAGCAGCATTTGCTAGTAGTACCATCCCTGCTAAAACTGCAACGGGTGGTGTGATGCAAATGTTTCACATTCTTAACAGCTTTGACATCCCAGTGGGTGCAGCAAGAACGATAGAAGAAGGTAAGATATTTTCAGACTATACCATGTTAACCATAGTACGAGACACAAAAAACCTTCGTTTCTACTATAAAACCTATGATGACCAGAACATCAAAATGCTTGATATGAAAGCGTTTGATTTAGATGGGAATAAAATTGTAAAACTGCACACACTGACGGAACAGACATTTGAAGATGTCAGTAAAAAACTTAAATAAATATATTTGGAGGTCTTTTATATCAGACCTCCAACACCAACTTCACAGGGCAATGGTCTGAACCCATCACTTGGTCCAATATATCCGCTTCAACTATCTTATCTTTCAAATCATCTGAGACATAAAAATAATCAATTCTCCATCCCACATTATTGCCCCTAGCCCCTGCCCTGTAGCTCCACCAAGAGTAACGCTCTTCTACATCACCATGAACATGTCTAAAAGTATCTATGAAGCCTGAGGCCAAGAGTTTATCTTGCCATTCTCTCTCAATAGGTAAGAAACCTGAAGTCTTTTCATTGGCTTTAGGACGTGCTAGATCTATGGGGTGGTGTGCAGTATTGACATCACCACAGACTACGATAGACTTGCCTTGTTTACGAAGTTCCAAGATGTGTTCTAAAAAACGCTCGTAAAATGCCATCTTGTATGCCAAACGCTCTTCACTGCGCTGTCCATTGGGAAAATAGACATTAAAGAGTGCAATGTTCTCAAAATGGTACTCGTTGATGCGTCCTTCATCTAAGATATCCACATGGTCACAAGAAGAGGCTTCACCTTTTATGTCTGTGTAGAGCGCCACACCAGACTGTCCTTTGTTTATAGAAGAGTTTATGCTTTGGTACTTGTAGTCCCGCTCAAATATACTCTCGGGTATTTGGTCTGCTTCAGCTTTAATCTCTTGTAGTCCCAGGAAGTCTACATCTGTTTCGTCTATCCATTTGAGTGCATCTTTTTTGTCTACTGCGCGTATGCCATTTACATTCCAAGATATAAAAGTAAGTTTTGCCATCTGACTAGCCTTAATATTTTTATGCAATAATAGCAAAAAATAATTGTACAAGGCTAAAAATGGCAATAGAAGATAAAACGCGTTGGGATGAGAAACATGCACAAAATATGATGCCACAAGAGCCTATAGCCCTTGTCAAAGAGTATGCGCATTTGGCTACAGGTAAAAATGCACTGGACATCGCCTGTGGCAATGGCAGACACAGCAGATATTTAGTCTCACTTGGGTTTGAGGTAGATGCTTTAGACATCTCCTCTGTTGCCATAGAACAACTGCAAGGCTTAGAACACATCAACCCGATGGAAGTAGATTTTGATACCTATACGCTAGAAAAAAACAAGTATGACCTCATAGTCTGTACTTACTTTCTAGAACGTAAACTCTTTCCTCAGATGATAGAGGCACTCAAACCAAACGGCATCATACTGATGGAAACATTTTTACATGATGAAGGAAATGAGCGCACACCATCTAACCCTGCATTTAGACTCAATGAGGGTGAACTTGAAGCCTATTTTGACCATAAGATGGAGATATTGCATATACCAGAGTTTTGGGACACAGACTACCAAGGTTTCAAAACGATGAAAACCTCTATGGTAGCTAGAAAAAAGAGTGGTGGAATGACAGATGAGGACTTTTGGGCGTAAGTTTATAGAAAATAAGAGGAAGCAAGCCCAATCAAGCCACCAAAGACTCCACCCCAAACCACAAGCCAACCCAAATGCTCTTTGATGAGCTCTTGCACCAACTCTTTTACCATCTTAGGGGTAAGTTCATCTAGACGCTTGGTAATGAGTGCTTCGACCGAGTCTATCATGTCGTCTGAGAGTGCTGAATTTTGTATGTGGTGGTCAAGTTGTGCTTTAAATGCTGAAGAGGAGACTATGGAGCTTACTGCTGACTTTAGCTTTCGTGCAAAAGGGTCACGTAAGCCCTCTAAAGCTTCTTCTCCCCCAAACATTTGTATGGCTCCTCCAAACTTAGACTCCATGACTGTCTTGGAGAGTGCATCAAAAGCAGGCGAAAAATCTGCACCTTCTACCAATGGTGCGAGGTCTATTTTCTGCTCTTCTTTCGCAAAAAAGCCACCCAACTGTTCTTTGGTAAAAAACTGTTTCATAATCATCGTTCTGATAGATGCTTTAAAAATCTCAAAATTCTTCTCTATCACTCCAGAACCATACAAAAATGGTACTTTTTCAAACAGCATATGAATAGCAAGCTGATTGGTAATAGCTCCAGAGAGAGCAAAGAGTCCTGTAAAAAGCAATGGATTATGGTACTGTTGTGGTACAAGGAATGAAACACCTATGAGAAGAATGGAGATTAAATCTGTAATGAATGATTTAGACATGTTATTTCCTATTTTTCATTCTCTATAATATGTTGACATTGTAATTTAAATTTTGGTAACCCATGACGTATTATCCATTCTACTATTGCTAAATTGACACCTTCGTACTCATGTGCAATGTATGTTCGTACATCATACATACCTTTCACATCTTTCTCATCAAAATATTTTAAAAAACTTTCATTTTCTTTTTTTAGATTATTGAACTGCTCAGCTATAGCAGTAAGATGCATAAGTATTGCTGGTCTTGTAGTTACAGCATCAGCTAGTGCTTCCGTTATGCTATTTTGAGAAATAATTTGTTCTATATATTCTATCTTTTCCAAAATAAGATAGATTTTGCTCATAGGCTCTTTAGACATAAATCGCTCTATCTATAATAAATTTTTTCGCTGTCTTCCCCATGCCAGAAATATCAGCCAAATCAACTTTAGTGTCAAATACTTTACCTAGTTCTATCTCAATTTCTTTGAGTCTTGCTATGGCAGAAAATCCATACTTATCTGCAAATTTAGGTGTGGCTTCTATAAGTATATCAACATCACTTGTCTCTGTAGCTTCATTACGTGAATACGATCCAAAGAGAGCTTTAATAATAATGCCTTCTTGTAGGTATTTATCTTTAACATTTACAAGATAATTTAAAATAAACTCTTTTGTCATAAGCTCTCCTTTTCTTGTATTTATTGATAAATATTATAACATACTTTTACTACCTAACCATTGCATTAAATATACATTTCTTGTATACTTACTACTATGCAAAAAGATATAGATATTTATTATAAAACAGCTATTAGTTTAGGTCGCACACCCTTAATCATTGGAACTATAATATTTTTTCTATGGCTTGTTACTCATAATGATTTATTGGCATTTGCAGGAGCAATAACTATCTTAATTGGATTTGTTTCTGTTATTTTAGGTGTAATTAGCCTTTTAATATATCTTTATAAATCAAAAATAAACTCAATAAAAAATTCTAGAATTAAAATATATAAAGCATTCACTATTCTACTAATTAACTTTCCACTTGCATTAATATTTATAATGATATCTTCATACATACGGTCAACTTTTACAATTACAATCGATAACCAAACAAATTCAACAATCAAAAATATACATTTAACTGAATTTAAAAATGTATATAATTTACCTGACGTATTAGCTAACACCAAAGTAAGTCATAACCTACATTTTAAATCAGAAGGACAAGTTGACTATTCAATTAAAGTAAACCGTATAGAACATACTGGTATATTATTTGGATATATCACTTCTGGAGTACATGGTGACGCACATATTACTATTACTGATTTAGGTAAAGTTTTAATAAATTCAGATACATCAATAATGTAATTCAGTTAGCAATATTTTTTTCAACGCTTCCACTGACTGTACAACCTCTTTCTCTCCATGCTCGGTAAAGCCCCAGTCAACCATGATATAATCCATTTTAGCCTCTTTTGCTGCCATTTCATCGCGTGGGCCATCACCGATGAAGATGGATTCTTCCACTGTCATATCAAGTTCATCTAAAATTTTAAAGAGCATATCGGGGTGGGGTTTTCCTTGGAGTACATCATCGTAGCAAGCAATGGCATCAAAAAGATGATAGACTTTTAAATGTGTAAGTGATTCAATGGTTGAGCCTCGGTAGGCATTGGTAGCCACTGCCAGTTTTTTGCCCTGCTCTTTAAGTGTTTCCAACAGTTCCTTGATACCTTTATAAAGTACCAGTTCTGTTTCGTGGTTTTTGGTATAGTATTCAGAAAACCATTTTTCATGGTCCTCATCAAAAGCTTTGGCATGGTAAAAAGTTTGGGCGGGGTTAATGGTATGGTCATTTACCAAACGTAAAATCGTCTCTTCCTCCATAGGTTCAAAGCCCAAGTTCTTACGTACATAGTTAATGGCATTGGCTATGGTGATGGAACTGTTGACCAGCGTACCATCCATATCGAAAATGATGAGCTTTTTTTTCATAGCTTACTTTTTATCTTTCTCGGATATACGGTTAAACTTAATATACACAGATAAACTCAACAGTAAGAAAGAAACACCAGCCATAAGGTACACAGCATACTGTAACTTAGCAGGGTCAGTCAGTGCTGACTTAAAGACCAGCATCAAGGCTTCAATCGAAAGTGCGATGATGATGGAACCTAAGAAACGTATCATGGTTTGGTGCCCCTCTGCGGAGCCCTGTTTCTTCTCTTTACCCAGTACTTCCTCTTCAAAAATGGCTTTTACCAAATCAAAAATAGCAAGAGAAAGTGTGAGCAAAATAGTAGCTTCAAACATTTGGTTGATGTCTATAGACATAAAATTAAAACCAAAGTGCATAAATGAAGTAACACCTTTTACAAACAATAGTAATGAAACAGCCGCAAGTGCAATAGAAAAGGCTGAATAAGCTACCTTGCTGACTTTACCGGAAACAGAATCTACAGAAGATGGATGTACCATACGTAAAATATTTGCCAAAGAAATATCGACACAAACAATACAAAGCAAATTGTCATATTCATCATAGATAGGAAAAGCTGATGTAACAACCATCGTATTACTTACATATGATGGATAAGGATCAGTCAGGACACAACGATGTTCTTTGATTGTTTTGTAATAATAGGCTCTATCACTCCTATCTAAGCCTTTTCCTATGCCTCTAAGTTTTTTATCTTTAGAAATATTGTCAGTTATTTGAATGCCATTTGCATCTAGAGCATAAATGGCTTCTGCTTTTGGAAGACTATCATTCAAACTTTCAAGTTTTCTTAGCATACTGTTTATATCACCATTTTTAATGGTTTGAGAAATATTTCTTCCCATGATATAGCACAGATACGCCCTTGCTTTTACACGTACCTGAGCATATTCCTGTATCTCTTTAATTTGCATTATGTTTCCTTCATCACTTCTATTATTTAATTATCCCTAGGACATCTGTAAATGATACTTTTTGGTTTATTGCTACCTCTGGTACAATACTTCCTTTTTTTGAGAAAGTTAAAATCGTTGAGCCCATCTCAAACCAACCAAATAGCTCTCCACGTTCAAGCCATAAATTTTCATATTCATAATGCTGAGGCTCTCTAATATCAGAGTTTGTTTGCACCTTAGGTTCAAAAGTAACAATCATTTTACCTACATTAAGCGCACCTACAAGTACCAATACCTGATATCGACCCTTTTTATCTTTACATTCTAAAATTACACGTTCATTCTCTATAAACAAATCTTTTTTGTTACGTAACAAAGGAAAATTCACAGGGTAAAGTTTTCCTGGGATATGTGTAAGAGAAAGTACTTGCAGATCCATCGGCATATGGTAACGATGGTAATCTTTCGGGGAAAGGTAAAAGTTGATGAACTCTCCTCCCTCTACTTTTTCGACTGTATCCTTATGATACACACCAAACAACTCTTCAATATTATAGCTCATTCCCTTTATCTGATAGGCTTTGCCATCAACAATAGTACCGGCATCGGTGATGAGTGCATCAACACCTGAGATGAGTTTACTTTTGTCCTCAGGTATGGGGCGTGGTATTTCAAATGCTCTTGTAAAAAGTTTGTTAAGTGTTTTGTACCTACATGGTTCTCTAAACTCTGACATATCAAGCCCCATAAGTTTGACATACCCAGCATTAATAATATGCTGAATGATAGAAGGAAATTCTTTAGAAGCAAATTTTCCAAATCCTGCAGAAAGCACAGAAGTAAAATGTTTTGACATTGATGTTCCTATTCGGTAATATTGGAGATATTATAACATTATTACAATCTATTTTTACTACTAAATTTACTATTTTTACATTAAATCTGTTATACTAAATAAAAATATTTCTGAGAATATATTTAGTAAACTTAAGGATTATCATGAAAAATATTTTATTAGCATCTTTAGCAATATTTACGCTTGGAACCAACACACTCATTGCAGAGGATAGTGGTCTATACCTTGGTCTTGGATATGCAGCGACAAACATTAATCTTACGCTTGATAGTCTTCCTAAAGACCAGCAAGACCTTCTTGATGCTTCAACGGACAGTGTCATCCTTATTGCGGGATATGATTTCAATAAGTATATTGCTGCAGAAGGAAGATATTATCTTAATGCATCTTCTATTTCTTTTGACTATTATTTAGGAGATACACCAATAAGTGATACATATAAAGCAGAAAGTTTTGCTCTTTATGCAAAACCTCAATACAATCTTGGTCTTATCACACTCTACGGTCTTCTGGGGATGAGTTTTAATGACTACACTGCAAATACATTATTATCCGGCAGCAGTAATGATGCCCTTTTCTCATGGGGTGGTGGTGCAAAGTTTAATGTTACACAAAGTCTGGGTCTTTTCCTAGATTATACAGATATGGGTAAAAGTGATAATATCACCAATACTGATCTGACATCTTGGAATCTAGGTGTTTCTTACAAATTTTAACAGACTCGGAGGAAGTATCTCACTTCCTCATCTTCACTTTATTTGCCCCAAATCTCGAAATAGGATTCTTTGAATTTGTTTTATGCTCGTATTTGTGGGGTTTGCAGAAAATATGAGTCGCACCCGTAGGTTCGGCGATTATTTTATGTGAATTCCACGAATATGATGATGATACAAAGTCATGAATTCCTATTTCGGGATTTGGGGTTTAACCCTCACTTACAAAGAAAATCACGCTATAATCTTTCAAGAAACTTTTAATAATATTTAAGGATAACGCATGGCAAAATACATACTCTTTGATACAGAAACCACAGGTGCAGGCGAGAATGACCGTATCATTCAAGTAGGTGCTATGATAGTCCATGGAAGAGATGAAATAGAGGTCTATGATGAACTCTGTTTGGCGGACGTTCCCATAGGCATAGAAGCGATGGAAGTGCATAATATTACGCCAGATGTCATAGAAAACCAGCCTCCCTATGCTGAACTAAACTTTACGAAAAAACTACTCGAATACAATAACGTAGAAAATTATCTCATCGCCCACAATATCTCTTTTGATTTGAGTATGATAGAAAAAGAGGGTTTTGAAAACCACTATACACTCATAGATACACTTCGCTGTGCCAAACACCTCTTGCCCGAGATGCCTTACCATAGACTTCAATACCTACGCTATGCCTTAGAACTCTATAAAATTGAAGGTGCCGAAGCGGCGAAACTTGGTATTACTATCAAGGCACATGATGCTATTGGAGATGTATTGGTTATGAAGCTGTTACTCTCAGAACTTGTAAAACGTACACAAGAGAAGTTTCCGGGAGAGAACCCTATGAAAAAATTGGCAGAACTTACCCAAACACCGGTACTACTCAAAACATTTAAATTTGGAAAATACAAAGACAGAGAGATAGAAGAGATTGTCAAAGCAGACAGCGGCTACATTAACTGGATGAAAAACAATATGGATTTAGATGAAGATCTGACCTATACACTGGAGTACTATTTAAACTAGTACTCTTCCCTGGTAAAATGTTTTAATGCATCTTTCATAAGTGCAATATGATAATTCTCCTGATGATTAATAAAATCAAAAAAATGTGCCAACTCACTACTGTCTTTCGCTACAGCATCAGAGAGTTTTTTACACTCTTCTTTGGCTGCCAACTCTTCATCTATCCCATCTGTTAAAAACTGCACTACATCCTCTACTTGGTAGAGTTCTTTCATTACCACTCTTGGTACACCAAGTATTCCCATCTGTGCACCCATTTCTCCAAATCGTTTCAAATGAAAAAAACTCTCATCTATAAGTATTTGAAAAATTCTATTCATATAGGCATCATTGCTATGTGCTTTAAGATAATTATAAATCATTATGAGTTCATACTCTTTGTAGGTCTCTTCAAATAAAAAGAGTGTTAAAGCATCGGTTGCTTCTTTAGTTAACGTTACTTGAGGTAATTTTCTTGCCATATTAAATGCTGTTACTTTTTCATCATCCATACCACGAAGTGTCACCCTCATATAGTTAAGATCAGTTGCTATACGTGATCTAAGTGCTTTATCTGGAGAACTCAAAAGCTGAAGTTCTATTTCATCAAGCCTTTTAACGATATCATGCAACAAATCACTTAGATATGCTACTTTAATAGGTATTGCATCTCTATCATAACTATAGCTTTCATTGAGTTCTATAAGCTCATTTTCCAACCATGTAAAATGTCTAAAAAGAATATCTGAAAAATCAAAAAGTATCTGTTTATTTGCAGTTTTGCTCATAAATCCTGCCATCAACATTTCTAGCCAAACTTCATGTGTTTTTATCATTACTGTTTTCATCATTATTTTTCTTCCTCTTTTTCTACACAGCTGTTTGCTATTTGATAGGTAATTATTGGATAATTAAGATCTGTTTCACGTTTTACATAGGTATCTACTGCCGCCTTGATAGCCAAGGCAACCATCTCAGAACATGCAGCATCTTCTGAAGGTAATTTATCCAATAAATTCATCGTGGCATCTATAAGATTGTAAATACCTTTAAAGTTAAGTTCTTTGGCTTCTTCCGTGAGCATGGAACCTGCTACAATTGTTGTAGCACAGCCAATTGCTTGAAAGCGAATATTAGAAATATAGGGTTCTTCTTCATCTTTACCTATATGTAGATAAACAGCAACCTTTTCACCATTCTCCGGATTTTTACCTATTCCTTCACTATCAGGATTTTTTAATGTACCGTAGTTTTTAGGATTCATCATATGTTCTATTACTTGTGCATCTACATTCATCTTATACCCTGTATTTAATTTATCTTCTTTATTATATCTCTTAGGTACTTATTTTAACTTTTCTGCTACCAATGCATTCACCACTTGTGGATTTGCTTTACCACCTGTGGCTTTAAGTACCTGTCCAACAAAGAAACCTAAGAGTTTTGTATTGCCTGCTTTAAACTTTTCTACATTGTCTGGGTTTTTAGCGATGACCTCATCTATGATAGGAGAAATAACAGCAGGGTCACTTATCTGAATGAGCCCTTTGGATTCAACAATGTCTCTTGGGTCTTCTCCAGATTTGACCATCTCTTCAAAGACCTGTTTGGCTATTTTACTAGAAATCGTCTCATCATCAAGCATTTTAACAAGCTGTGCTATCTGATTTGCAGTAAACTTTAATGCATTAATCTCTTTCTCTTTGAGCTCTCTTGCTACATCGTTCGCTACAATATTGGCTAGATTTACAGGAGAATTAAGTTCGCTTAGTGCTTCATCGTAAAATGCTGAAAGTTTTTCATCTCTTGCCAAAATATCAGCAACCATACCATTGAGTTTAAGTCTATTTGTATATCTGTCAAATAGTGCCTGTTCAGCTTCATTCATAGGTACTACTTCACCATCAA
>JALXBG010000091.1 GCA_026991605.1 Sulfurovum sp. | reverse complement strand
ATATTAATCGTATTTTAGGTGTTACAGGGATGAAAATACTGACACGTATTATGGGACTTGTCGTAGGAGCGATTGCTGCACAATTTATGGTTTCAGGCATTAAGGGGTTATGGGGATGAAAATCTTCTTTATTGTATGCTTTAGTGTCGGGATGCTTAATGCCTATGATCTCAATAGTACTATTATTGATGGTAATACCACTGTCTACAATACACTACTTAAAAAACTGGATAATGAAAAAAATGTAACTTCAGAAGTATTACTTGAAAAGTCATTGATTCAGCTTCTTCTTGAAGATGAAAAAAAGAGTTTAGTGAAAAATGATTTAAATATTACTTTACCTAAAAATAGTGATGACTATAAAATGCTTTTTCAAACCTACCTTAACTTACTCACACGTAGAGACAAAATACAAACCGCATTAGAGCAAAATAAAGAAAAAATAAATACGATAGAAGATGAAATACAAAAACTAGATCAAAATAGTACAAAAGTGCTACCTCTTGAACTGCAGGATGCCGTATATCATAAGAATATAGAACTATACCAGAAACAAATTACTGTATATACAAATACCATAAAAAAGATTGAACAAATCCTGACAGATACATTGAATCAACTACAAATTAACACTTCTGCTATTAATAAAAGTATAGAAAAAAATAAGTTACAAGAGCAGCAGATTATCAATAAAATAAATGCCCTTAAAATAAATAAAGAACAAGCAAATTTGTTAGACAATACGAAAACATCATCGGCACTTGAAAAGAATATTACAGCATTAGAATTAAAACATCAAAATTTAATTCAAGATATTACTTCTTCTCAATTTCTTCTTTTCGTTTCAGCACTAAAGAATAAAGACAAAATGGCTTTTACTTTAGAAAAAAAAATTGCTAGAAGAAGTAGCAGAATTAAAGAAACTTTCTTCTGATGATAGAGATAGCTTGACACTACTGCTTCATACTATGGAAAATAAATATCTTGGGAGACTTCAGACACTTACTGGTTCTGGTGCAGAAGAAATTAAGACACTGTGGCTTAAAGTTTGGGGCTTTATTACCCAACCAATCTTTAGTATTAACCAAACCCAAATCAGTATTTTTAAACTTTTTGTGGCATTACTTATTTTTATAATTGGGTTTATACTCGGTGCTTTATATAAAAGAAAAATTAAAAATATGACATACAATCGGCGTTCATTTACCACTTCTACACGTACATTATTGGCAAATATGGGGTATTATTTTATCATTCTTATTGCATTCTTTATCGCGCTGAATGTATTGGGGATTAAGCTTTCTTCTTTGGCATTTGTTGCTGGTGCACTTTCTGTGGGTATTGGATTTGGCTTACAAAACATTGTTTCTAACTTTGTATCTGGACTCATTTTAATGTTTGAACGCAGTATTAAGATTGGAGATTATATACAATTAGATGATGACCTTCGAGGGTATGTCAGTGACATACGTATGCGATCTACAACAGTGAGTACCAATGAAAATATTGATGTCATCATTCCTAATCAGAAATTGATTGAAAACAATGTGATAAATTGGACGATGAGTGACAATATACGACGATTTTCCATCCCTTTTGGTGTGGCGTATGGTACGGATGCTCATAAAGTAATTGACCTCGTGACAGAGGCAGTACTCCATAGTGAATTAAAAGAAGACATTTTTGAGAATAAACAGCGTCAAACCCGTGTGATAATGACTGAAATGGCAGACAGCAGTGTAAACTTTGAGCTTCTTGTCTGGGTGAGGGGAGATGAACTACATAAACCAAAACGTACTGCATCTGCATTCTTAATTGTCATTTATGATGCACTCAATAACAATAATATTGAGATTCCATTTCCTCAACGAGACTTGCATATTCGTACCGTAGAAGATACTTTTACAATAAAACAAACAAGTAGAAAAAAGGACAATAATGAGTAATAATCCTAAATCTCCCATAGATCCTAAAGATTTAATGGCAGTAGAACGTGCAACAACTGCGCTAATTGGTACGGCTATTTCTTTGATTATCTTAGGATTTGTTGTTGAAAAGTTTGAACTTTTTTTACATCTTATTATGATTGAACTCAAAGAGAAATCTGAGAGTACTATGCCACAGTTGGCACATGCTGATTTGTATAACTACATTGGCATCACGATTGTTAGTGCAGGTATAATCCTTGCTTTATATACCTATCATTATTATACAAGATGGATTAAACATTTGGAAAGAGGTGAAATCGATACTGATAAAAATATCTATTTTGTTTTATCTGTATTTGTTGCTTTTATTGGTGTATTGCTTCTTATTAGTATGTTAATACTTTAAGTATGAGTTATATATTGAATATATTGTAGCATCTGTATGTTACTCATACTTGTTATATATATATTTATGGCATAATAATTATAAGTCACTTCTATATTTGGATATATCATGATACGAGAACATTTCACAGAACAGACAGCTATTTTTTTCAGTGTAACAAAGTGGGTATTTTTATCTTCTGTTATTGGTGTTATTATTGGTGCATCGGTTACGATGTTTCTCAATATCTTGGAATATTCCGAAAGTTCGCGTTCACTCTTGCCTTTTCACTATTATTATACACTGCCTTTTGCACTTGTGCTTACCGTATGGCTTGTGAGAACATTTGCACCTACGGCTGAAGGACATGGTACAGAGAAAGTCATTTCTGCAGTACATAGAGATGATGCCAAAATTGATATATCCGTGATTCCTGTTAAACTTTTTGCTACGGTAGTGAGTATTTTTTCTGGTGCTTCTGTAGGTAAAGAAGGTCCCGGTGCACAGATTGGTGCAGGGATTGCTTCTGCACTTTCCGGACTTTTTAAATTTAATAAACAAGACCGTAAGAAACTTGTTATTTGTGGTATAAGTGCAGGATTTGCAACTGTTTTTGGTACACCTATCGCTGGTGCCATTTTTGGAGTAGAAGTACTGATTATCGGAGTCATACTGTATGATGTCCTCCTTCCTTCTTTTATTGCAGGATTTGCTGCCTTTACCACTGCTCAACTTTTAGGTATTAAGTACACCTACTATGACCTTCATTTTTATCAAGATATTACACTAGATTTATCACTCATTGCAAAAGTAGTATTGGCAGCGATATTTTTTGGTATTGTCTCAGATATGGTGATTACAACTGTTTCATGGACAGAAAAATTTATTAAACATATTAAATTAAATAGATATCTAAAAGCATTTTTGGGAGGGGTAGTCATTGTTATTCTTACGCTCATATTTGGAGAACAATACATTGGGCTTGGATTAGATACGATTGGAAATACACTTACCCCACATATACTCGATTCTGCACAAGCAGAAAATATTCATTGGTACACGTTTATCTTGAAAACGTTTTTTACTTCCATTTCCTTAGGCTCAGGAGGTAGTGGTGGGATTATTACACCTATATTTTATATTGGGGCAACCAGTGGACATGCCTTTGCTACACTGATTTCACCCGAACATTTGGTACTTTTTTCTGCACTAGGGTTTGTTAGTGTACTTTCTGCAACAACCAATACCCCTATAGCTTCAACTATTATGGCAGTAGAACTCTTTGGTATTGATATCGCACATTATGCTGCACTTGGGGCAGTCATTAGCTTTTTGCTCTCAGGACATAGAAGTATTTTCTCTTCTCAAATACTTGCGATGAAAAAGTCAGAAATGCTCTCAGTAAAAATTGGAGATGAGATTGAAAATATTCATATCAGTTTAGAAGACAAAGAAAAGAAAAAAATTGATAATCTTAAAGATAGGCTACATATCAAACGTGAAATATTAAAGAGTCGTAAACGTAGTAAAAAAGAAAAATCTTAAAAATAAAGGTATTTTTCATTCGTTGTACTTTGTTTTAAGATGGAGTATTATACTCCATACTACTTAAGTTTGTAAGAAATAAAATTTTCACAGATTAGATATAATTATAGAATTTCCCTTTAGTTCAATTTGTTTCTAAAAGGCTAAAGAAAATAAAAAATGAATAAACTTTGGGTCTAGCAATGAAGCGCTAAATAATTATGCGTTACAATAATTTAATTCTATTTTAAAGTCTCTCTATGATTGCTAAACTACTTGCTGCTTCAATACTTACCGGACTTTTGAGTGGGTTTTTTATTGTTTTTTATAGTTTTCTTATTAACCTTATGACTCATATGTTTTTTATGGGTGATCCTATGAAAACTATACCTACATTACCTACTTGGTACCTGTATGCTTTACCTACGATAGCTATTCTTGTTGTCAATTTTATTGTTTCTCATGATGCCAATGTAAAGGAATATGGGCTTAATGAAGTTGCCAATTCCATTGTAGAAAACAAGATGACTCTCTCTTTAAAAACGCTATTTCTCAAAGTTTTTGCATCTGCCCTCTCATTGGCTAGTGGTTTTACAGTAGGGACTGAAGGTCCAAGTGCAAGTATTGGGGCGATGATAGCCTATCATATACATCAGTGGTTCAAATTTCCAAAAATGTTGGTAAAAATGATGCTAAGTATTGGTGCAAGCGCGGGGATTGCTGCTATATTCGTTAGCCCTGTAACAGGCATAGCATTTGCTGTTGAAATCATCGCTTATCAGTTTATCAAGCAATATATTGGGTACCTAATTTTAGCCTCATTTATAGCCTTTTCTGTGGGCATATACTTTTTGGAACCTATTGTGTTTTTGCACTCTCAAGGACATTCTTTTAATTTTCATCATTTATTTTCCCATATTTTGTTTTTACCTTTTATTACTTTGTTTATTTACTTTTATCTCTTTTTAAAAAAGAAGGTATTGAGTTTTATTGACTTGGAAATTTTTAACAATCTTTCTGCTTATCGTAATTATATTTTTGCACTCATCGGGGGAGGGGTAATTGGTACGATATTGGTACTACAACCTGAAGCGGCTTTCTCTGGCCATGCTTTGGTACTAAGTCTGATTAACTCTGAAACAACAATCCCTCTTTCCGTGATATTTACCATCCTTATTTTACGCATTATAGGTACAACGGTTGCCATCTATGCCAATGCTGTAGGGGGGATATTTTTACCTCTTATGAGTATTGGTGCTTTGGTTGGATATGGATATGCTGAATTGATGATATCGTATGCGGGGTTTGATGTTGAGCCTTTTTATTTTGCAGCTGTGGGTGCTTCGGTATTTATGGGGGTTATTATGAAACTTCCTTTGACCGCTGCGGTTTTGGCACTAGAGACAACATTTGACTACAATGTAGTCATCGGTACAGGTGTGAGTGTGGTCTTGGTGGAGTACTTCTCACAACTCTACTTTACCATCCAAAGACGCAATGTTACAAGAATTGAGAGAAAACGAAAGAGCGTTGAGACACCTAAAGAGGCAAGTCAACAGGTAGAAGAAGAGACTATTTTGTAATTGAACCCTCTGTTCTATCAAATATTTTAACTCATTTTCATAATAATATCTTCTAATGAGTTTGCTGTCATTCTCATACGTTTGCTTATCTCTTTAAGTTGAGAGAGTAGCTCCTTATGGATGAATATTTTTTTCATATCTTTTGACTCTACAAGACTAGACACCTCTTGTACATAGATATCCATCAGTGCATCATAGGTGTCACGTACTCTTTTGGCACTTTGTGCCGTCTTTTCACGGTTGCTTTTGAGTGTTTTAAAGCCTGCAGTTAGCAGTTCAGCTTGAAGTTGTATCTTTTTGATTAAGGCATTATAGACGTCATTCTCTGTATGTATTTGGTATGATTTTGCTTCAATGATGAAATGTCTGATACTGATAGCAATCCAGTCAAGTTCTGTAATGACACGATAAATAGACTCCCTGTCTATGGGGGTGATAAAAACATTTAAAAGGTTTTTCATGTTCTTATCTCTGATGGCTTGAGCTTGATGTTGATCTTGCAAGATGGCTTGACAGCTCTTTTCATTGTCTTCTATAAAACATTTTTGTAAATCATCTGTAATTTTTTTAATAATCATAGCATGCTCGTCTAGTGCAGCGAGAAAGTCTATCTCTTTGGGCAAAATATATTTTTTAATAAGTGATACAATCATGAAATAGCTCCTAATAGTTTAATAAGTAAATATGCATACAGCATACCGAAACATATGGATACGGGTACATTCACCAACCAGCCCAATATAATTTGTCCTGCACGTCCCCATGCCACATGAGAAGGTTTTTCAGCAGCACCGTTTCCCAGTAGGGTGGCTGTTACAACTTGTGTGGTTGAAGTAGGGGCACCAATGGTAGTTGCCAGTGTATTGATGAGTGCAGCGCCTAGTTGATTGGCAACTGAGTGTATGAGTTTGACATGGTAGAGTTCAAAGCCTAAAGTTTTAATGATACTCCATCCTCCAAACATCGTACCTAGCGTGATGGCAGAAGTACACATAATGATGACCCATAAGGGGATAATAAAGGTTTGTGTATGGTGGGAAGCTAAAAGCATCATACCTATGATCGCCATACCTTTTTGTGCATCATTGGCACCGTGTGAAAAACCTAGCCATGCTACAGAGAAGTATTGAGAAATGACAAAAAATGAACGAATTTTAATGGTGAAGCGTTTAAAGAGAAAGAAGATGAGCTTCATGATGAAAAAACCAACGATAAAACCGAAAAAGGGAGAGATAAACAGACCAGCGATGACTTTCATCACACCTGTGAGTTGACCTTGATAGAGTGCATCTAATCCCCAATTAATCTGTTCTGTACCCACAACATAGAGTCCCGCTCCTACCAATCCACCTGCAAGTGAGTTGGATGAAGAAGAGGGGAGACCAAACCACCAAGTGATAATGTTATAGGTCACTGCAGCCAATAGTGCTGCAATGACAAGTGCCTGTGCATCGATAAGTTTTGCCTGTTTTATATTGACAAAGGTACCGATGGTATCTGCCACAGCTAGCCCTACAACCAATGGACCAAGGAAAGTAAAAATACTAACTATGGCAATAGCTACCCATGTTTTCATAGCTCTTGATGCTATGGCTGTGGCTACCATATCTGCAGAGTCATGAAAACCATTGGTAAAGTCAAAGATAAAGACAGTCACAACAGTGATAACCAGCAAAAAGGTAGTAATATCCATCTAGATGACCAAATTGTTTCCTAGTTTGGAAGCTAGACTTTTAGTTTGCAACCAACATATCACAGATTACATCCTCTAAAAGTGCTATAGACAGGTCATCTGAGACAAAGAAATCATCTGGATGAGAACAAACATAGAGAATATCAAAATCTTTTTCTTGTAGATAGTCACTCATTTGAGTACCCAAAAAGTCTCCATCTATGAAGAATTTACCTTCTAAGCCACTTTCCTCTTTCAATGCTTCAAATGCCTCTTTTTGTGCCTCTTCTATAATCTGTACATTTTGTAAGTCAGCTTCCATAGTTGGATCAACAATATATCGATAGTCATAAAAAAGTTCTATATCGATTTGTGGAAAATAACTTTTTGCTCTTTCTATACATTGAGCTGAAGGACTTCCTGCATCGACAATAAGTGCCATTTTTTGGTATGTTTGTGTGTTACTTTTTAGTACAAGTATGGGCTGTGCTAGTTTACTTACAAGTTTTTGTGTAATATCTTTATGATATCCGGTAATCACAAAAGTCTCTTTATCTTCACGTGCCAATGCCCAAACTCTATCTGCTGTATCGTCTATCTTGACAAATACAACAGGTGTCTTTTCAAAGTCAAAGGTATTGACTTTTTCAAGAATAGAGGCTTTAATTTTTTCTTTATCAAGAGGTAACTCTTGCTCGCCTGAACGAAAGAAATCAGGAATCTCAAAAAGTGGTCTTTCATGAACATAAAGTATTTCTACGATGGTATGGTACTTTTGGGTAAAAGAAAATGTTTTACCCAATACCTCATCAATCATAGTGAAATCATTAAGTACAGCAATTATTTTTTTAACAGATTGCATATGACATCCTTTAATAAACTAGATAAGCCCTAACTCTGCAAGATAAGTTTTGACTTTTGGTGAAATCTCACTCAGCTCTGCCATGAGAGATTCCCATGCTTTATCTTCATTATACCACTCTTCTATACGTTTGAACGAATCACTTTTCTCTTTTTCGCTCAAGGCATCTGATTTATCTATATTCTCTTTAATCGTTTCTAAATGTTTTAAATTACTTTGACTCATATCTGTCTCCTAGTATTGGTTAAAATCGCCATTGGCAATCTCTTGTTTAAGCTCATCTATTACTTCTTGCATTGTTGATATAATAAGTTCGGCAGATTTTCTGTCATCATTTTCAGGAATATCCCAGTCAAATATCTTCATATTTGCTTTAAATATAAGACGTAATTCAGTCTTGATACTTGATTTCATTTTTTCTATTTCTTGTTCTTGTGGTGTCATTGTTTCTCCTTGTGTATTATAATAGATGTAGTTTACATCAATAGTGTTAATTTATAGTTAATGTTTATGCGTGTTTCTATACTTTCTTTGAAATATCTGACCTCGTACATACCGTCCATAAATAAGTTCAAATAACAACGATATAAGGATAAAAGTAGCAAATATTATGAGAGCATGTGGATTTGAGTTATAGGTGTGTAGCATAAGGGTAATGAGTGCCGATAATGTTAGCAAGGTGGATACAATAGTTATGAATGCTGAGGCATGAATCTCAGTACGTAAAGTATAAGCACTAATATTTACAATAAAAAAGATTAAAAGAAAACTGGCACTTCCAATGATAGCTATCTCGGTCAAATCTATACTATTTGCCAATATGAGACTAAAAAGTGTTGTATAGATAACTCCATTAAAAGGTACATCGTTTTTAGAACTCATGAGTGCGTGTGGCAATTTCCCATCCTTTGCAATCTTGTACCCTAATCTTGCATTTCCATAAATAGTAGCATTGATGGCTGAAAAAGTTGAAAGTAGGGCAGCAGAAGAGACAATCACAAATCCAGTTTGTCCCAAGGCAGGTTTTGCTGCCTCAGCTAGAGCGTAGTCTTTTGCTTTCATGAGTACTTCTTCACTAACACTTCCCACTGTAATAATGGAGATAAGTACATAAAGCAATATCACAATAACAACAGAGGCATAAAATGCACGTGGTAAATTCTTATCTGGATTTTTAATGTCTTCAGCGGCATTGGCTATAAGTTCAAAACCTTCATAGGCTACAAATATAATCATACCTGCAACAACAATGGAAAGAGGTGAACTCCAATGATCTGGAGACATTCTCTCTGTATCGACATACGATGCACCCGCAATAATGACAAAAATAAGTAATGACACTTTAATTACAACTATAATTGTTTCGGACTTTCCTACAAAAGAGGCAGAAACAAGGTTTATAATAGCAGGTAGAAGTATTGCCCCCGAGATAAGTGCATGTGTGAGAAATGTACTTTGGTGGGTAAAAAATGTTGCACCATAAGATGCAAAAGCTGTAGCATAGAGTGAAATGGTTACCAAATAGCTTAGCCATAACATAAAATTGACTGAGCCTGAGAGAATGTTGTCTCCAAAAGCCTTATCTATAAAGGTAACAGTACCTCCACTGCTTTGGTAGGCCACGGAGAGTTTGGCATAAGAATATGCCGTAAATATGGCAACCAATCCTGCAATAGCAAAAGCAAGTGCCGTAGCACCATGTGCCAAAGAGACTGCTTCACCCAGTACCGCAAAGATACCACCACCAACCATACCACCAATACCAATGGAGATAGCTCCAAGTAGTCCTATACTTCTCATTGACTATCTCTCTTTTTATTATTTATTATTTTTATCTGTTTGACACTTGAGTGAAGCAGCTTTAATAAAATGTAATTTGTCTAAAATATGTCCAAATTCCGCATCTTCATCTTGACATTTCTTTTTAAGCTTTGCACGTTTCTCTTCAAGTGCTTTAATTTGTTTTTCAATATCTTCTGGGTCAGCATGACAATTTCTTGCCGCTTCTGCTTCTTTTTCAAGTACCCAATCCATCGCTTTTTTTATAAATTCAACCATTTATTTTCCTTTATTATAGTATTTCTTCAATATCATGTGCCAATTCATCAGCTTTTGTTTTCTGATGACTTTTTGCATGTGCTAGCGTAGCCCATAACGCACCTATCGCACTTATAACGATAAATACCCATGGACTAATTGTATCGTAGGCATAATAATCTATCATTGCAGTCAGTGCAATAAAAAGTATAAAATAGACAATAAAAAGTGAAACTTTTCGTTTTAATTTCATTTTTATCCTTTAACGTATATTTTTTTAGATAAATAACTTTATCTAATATCAGTATAAGATAAATAGTATAATATATCTGTTAACTGACTGACAGATGATAATAAATGAACCTAAATTATCGTGATATAGCCTTCGCTGCTTTCATCAGCACAAGTGGATTGTGAATAGAATCATAAATAGGGTTAACACCTCTGTCTGCTTCAAAATGTCCAAACACTGCCATCTGTGCGGTACGTACTGAATATTCTACAGTAAATACACAGTCATCTTCGACTTCTGCAAACTGTCCTAAAAAGGCGAAGTTTGTAGCACCTTGGGTGATAACCTCTGGTCTGTCACCAAGAGTACGCGGCATAAAGAGACTATCTACAAAAGGCATAGCCACAGGAATACAGTTGACTTTTCCTGCTTGAGTGATAGGTTTCATAAGGTCTTGTATCTTGAGGTGATAGTAAAGCTCTTCAAGTAACTCTGCACCTGTACATTCTGACATTTTTTTCTTGACATAGTTTCCTTCACGGTCAGGGTAGAGTCCATACCCCCAGAAGATTTTTACATCTTTGGGTTGGTTAGGGAAGTGTGGTTGCCTCGCAATCACTATAGACATGAACCAGTGGGAGTCAGTCATGGTTACCAGACCTCCTGTACCATCCACATTACCAGAGAAGTTTTCCATATAGTCATGGAACGTATCGTCTTTGAGTGTGGTTGTAAAGGAGTACCATTTCTGTAGGTCAATATTGTCCGAAAATACTCCTGGGTTACCAAATGCTTTGTCTTTTTTAGCGATGCGCTCCCAGAGCATCCATGCCCCTGATGTGCTTTTGTCTTTAAGTACAGGGGCTTTGTCCCACGTACCATTGTCTGTACTCTCTGTAAGAGAACCATTGGTGACAAAGACATAGTCATTTTTACGTAAAGCAATTTCACTCTCTTTACCTGTTCTATCCACAACTTGGAGTACCGTAGCTGTTTTTTGGTCTGCTGCAAGCTCAAAGTCTATGTCTGTGACTTGTGTATGCATATCGAAGTGTACACCTCTTGCTTCTAGGTAGCGTCTAAGTGGCAGAATGACAGAGTGGTACTGGTTATACTTTGTACGCATGACACCACCTAACTGATGAAGTCCATCTACTAGATGTATAAAACGTTTCATGTATCGTCTCATTTCAGCCAAAGAACTCCACTTTTGAAAGGCAAACATAGATGTCCATATATGCCAGAAGTTTGTCTCAAAGAACTCTGCAGAGAACCAGTCTTCTATACGTTTGTTACCTAGTGATGCTTCAGATGCAAAAGTAAGTTTTAGTAGGTCTGACTGGTCAGAGAAAGCGAGTCCAAAAGAAGAGACATCTAGTTTTTTGCCCTCTTTTAGCAGGCGTGCCTGAGCATGGGAAACAAATCGTTCATTAAACTCAAAAGATTCGTCTCTCACTGTTACATCTGGGTTTTCATAAGAGGGGATGTTCGAGAGCAAATCCCAGTAACACTCATAGTGTTTTTCATGCATACGCCCACCACGCACAACAAAACCTTTTTCTTCATCTCCTGCACCATCACAAGCACCTCCAGCGATGTCATCTTGTTCTAAGATATGGATATTTTTTCCTAAAACACCAGTATCTTTTATGAGGTACACTGCAGCGGCAAGTGAAGCGATACCTGAACCTACCAAATAGACTTTTGATTTTTCCGGGTTACTGTTTTTTTCTCTATGCATTATTATTCCCTTTTATAAAATGTTAGTAGGTAAATTGTACTCTTTTGTCTTAGAAAAACTATTGATAAAGGTTAAGGTTTTATTATATTTTGGTATCCCCACGAGGACTCGAACCTCGAGCTACGCCTTAGGAGGGCACTGCTTTATCCAGTTAAGCGATGAGGACATGAAATAGAAATGTGATTATACATTATTTACGCTATAATTCGCGTAATATAGTGTACATCGGTCATATACTTTACAAATAAAAACTTACTCAGCCTAAGACCGACACATGCGAAAATGCAAGGCTCGGTTACTAGGAACATCATGAAATTTACAGATTTAGGACTCAACGAGTCTTTACTTAAAGCAGTTAAAGAAGTAGGATATACAACACCAACGCCTATACAAGCGCAGGCTATACCTGTCGTTATAGAAGGTAGAGATGTCCTCGCAGCGGCTCAGACAGGTACAGGAAAAACAGCAGGGTTTACACTGCCGTTATTGGAACGTCTCTCAGAGACCAAACCACAGATGAAAAAGAAACAAATCCGTGTACTTGTACTTACTCCTACACGAGAACTTGCAGCACAAGTCGCTGACAGCATCGCAACCTACGGTAAATACATGTCTTACAAGTCTATGGTTATTTTCGGTGGTGTGGGGATTAACCCTCAGTTTGCAGCCATTAAAAAAGGTGTGGACATCGTCATAGCAACACCAGGGAGACTACTGGACATTGCAAGTCAAGACGGCATAGACTTCTCAGCAGTTGAAACACTCGTACTCGATGAAGCAGACAGAATGCTCGACATGGGTTTCATCAACGACATCAAGAAACTGATGGCGATGATGCCTAAAAAGAAGCAAACATTGCTTTTTTCTGCTACATTTTCAAGAGAGATAAAAGCACTTGCCTCAGGACTCCTTAAAGACCCAGTGCTTGTAGAAGTAGCACGAGAAAACTCCACAGCAGGGAAAATAAGCCAAGTCGTATACCCTGTAGACAAGAGCCGTAAAAGAGAACTCCTTGCACAGCTCATAAAAACAAATGACTGGAAACAAGTTTTGGTGTTTACCCGTACAAAACATGGTGCAAATAAAGTCTGTAAGCAGTTAGAAGAGTACTCAGGTATCAAAGCTGCAGCGATTCATGGTAACAAGTCTCAAGGAGCACGTACTAAAGCACTTGCAGACTTTAAAGAGGGACGTGTGCGTGTTCTTGTGGCTACAGACATCGCTGCACGTGGTATAGACATCGACCAGCTTCCTCATGTGGTAAACTTCGAGCTTCCAAATGTACCAGAGGACTACGTACACCGTATAGGACGTACTGGTAGAGCAGGTATGAAAGGCGAGGCAGTCTCTCTTGTGTGTATCGATGAGCATGACTTGCTTAAAGCCATAGAAAGATTTACAAAATCAAACATCAAAAAAGTAGACCTTGAAGCGTTTAGACCAGACCCTAGCATAGAAGCAGAACCTATACAAAATGGTAGAGGTGGCGGTAAACGTGGTGGTGGACAACGTAACGGTAATCGTCCTTCGACAAGCTCAGGAACTAACAGAAGAAACAAAAAGCCAGCTAAAAATAAGCCGGCAAATAATAAACCAGAGAATGACAAAACACCCACAGAGAAAAAGAGAAAGCCCAGAAATCCACATGCTGAGAAAATAGGTTCAAATCTACAAGCAAAGCTAGACAAATTAGATAAAAAATCAAACAATAATAGGAGAAAATAATGAAAAAGATCTTTAAACTTACAGATGAAAAAAAACATGAAGACCGCGTACTTGAAGCGATTAAAAATGATATTAGAAAATATGTAAAGCGTGAAAAAAAGAAAGACCTACCCGATAAAACAACGATGTACTGGGATTTTGACTGTAAAATAGGAGTTACTTCTGAGGATGCAAAAGAAGTCGTGTATGAAGAACTTATTAAAGCACTAGATGCGGTAAAAGCTACAGGTGCAACAGAAGTATATGTAGAAGTACTGGCAAAAGCTGTACCAAAACCTCTAAAAGTTGAAGAAGAACCTGAAGCATAAAACTTTATTTTAACGAAATATTCTTTTCTGCCTTTTCGTTATACTGATCACTCAATGAGAGCATGAGTTTTAAATCTGAAATACTGCTAGCATACTGAAAGGCTACTTCTTCAGAAACTTTATCTTCCAATATCAAATTAAACAGAGATTGGTTAAACGTTTGACTTCCTACATTTTGATTGTCTTTTGCAATAACATCTGTAATTTCATTGTCTCTTTTGTTTCGTATAAGATCTTGAATGAGTAAACTTTTAAACATTATTTCAACAGCAGGAATCATCTGATTATGAAGCCCTTTCATTAGACACTGTGAAACCACTGCTTCTAAAGATGAAGCGAGAGTACTACGTACACGGTTCTGTTCGTCAGAAGGAAATATAGATATCATACGATCGATAGACTCTTTGACATCCAAGGTATGTACCGTTGAAAAGACTAAGTGACCTGTATTTACTGCCTGTAAGATACTTTCGGCTGTAGCCAAATCACGTATTTCACCTACGACAATAATATCAGGGTCTTCTCTTAAAGCTGCACGTAAAGCTCCAGAAAAGCTTTCAGTGTGAAAGCCAACAGCCCGTTGCTCAATGATGGATTTTTTATCATTATAAATATATTCTATTGGGTCTTCTATGGTGATAATATGTTTTGATCTTGTAATGTTTATCTCTTCTAATACACTTGCTAGTAGCGTTGATTTACCACTACCCGTTGTTCCTGTGATAAGTACAAGACCACGTTCCAATGTGGCAAGTTTATGTAGTGCTGATGGAAGGTTTAACTCTTTAATGGTTTTGATGGTTTGCGGTATAAGTCGGAAATTGAGTGCATATCCCCCAAAATGCATATAGATATTTAGTCTAAATCGATACGCGTCACTATAGTCATAGGTACCGTCATACTGATGCATCTCCTCAAAGTTGTTATATTTGTCTCCCATGAGGGCTTCCACGAGTGCACGTATATGTTCATGAGATATATCCTCTGTGCTTATACGTTTAATAGCATTTTTGATTCTAGCACGTACAGGTGCATTGCTTTTAATATGTAAATCAGTACCATTATGTTTGATTAAAACAGAAAGCCATTGATTGAGATTGTTAATGTATTGTTGTCTCCCTACAGACATCCGTGCTCCTTTTGATTCGTATTAAAGACAAGTTTAGCTATATTTACTTTAAAAAAGATACGATTATGGTAAAAATATCGAAATACCTTATTTTCATGCTACAGCATAGTAAAGAGTCATATGCAAGATAAATACGTCGCAGACGTCGGTGATTTCGGTAAGTTTCAACTCTTCCGTTATCTATTTCATCAAAAAGAGAGCCCGTTTAATGGTAAAGAACTTTCACAAATATGGTTCATGCACAAAGGGGAGGGTGAAGAGACGAATGATGGTAAACACATAGACTACTTTGAACGTATGATGGGTACCGATGAGTACTTGGAACACTCTTTGCTTGATGTTATTATGCGTGACAAACGTGAAGTGACTGAACTTGAAAATCTCAAACTCCTCCCCAATGCAAAATTTTTCTACACTGAAATACCCAAAGCCCTTGAAGACCGCTATTTATGGCTCAACACTGCACTGACATTTTCTATGGACTCACCCATTGTAGCTGTTGCCCCAGACAATGGTATGGCACTCAAATGTAATAGAGTAGAGCGACGTTTTGAGTTTCTTAGCTTAGAAGAACACTACCGTCAAAAAGTCTATCCTCACAAGTATATTTTTTCCGATGAAGTACGCTATTTCTACCGTTTACCACATTTGGAAATATGCATCGTCTACCAACATTTAAGCCGTTGTTTTTCTCATGATGAGCAGATACACTCACTACTTGCAGATCTCAAAAAAGAGTACAACCATGTCGTAGCCATCAAACACAAACCCTACAGTCCTCGCGTCTTTTTCTTCCTTTGCAAAAGTGATGTCATACGCGAAAGTATCACCCACAGACTCACGCAGTTTGCCTCTGAACATTCGGAGTTTTGGGAAGTGTTTTTGTGATATTGGAAGTCAAAAATTGTGATTTCCAAATTCAAATATTATTAAAAAATATGTCAATATGACATATTTTTGAACCTAATCCATTTTTTCTATTACAATGCACCTATATTATGTAGGAGGTTGTTATGGACGAGTTGATAGTACAAGGTGAGATAAGTTCCAAGATATTGACATTACGTCGAGAGCAAGTAATGATTGATAGCGATTTAGCAGTGTTATATGGTGTTACAACAAAAAGGCTAAATGAACAAGTAAAAAGGAATATTGCAAGATTTCCTTCTGACTTTATGTTTCAGTTAAATGAAAGTGAAAAAAATGAACTGGTCGCAAATTGCGACCGGTTCAATACTATGAAGCACTCTACGGTAAATCCTTATGTATTTACAGAACAGGGCATCTATATGCTAGCTTCTGTACTTAAAAGCCCAAAGGCTATAGAAGTCAATATCTCTATCATTCGAACCTTCAAAAAACTAAGAGAATTCTCTAAACATTACAACACTTTAGCTAAACAAATCATGGCAGTAGAACGTAAGTCAGATAAGCAGTATAAAGAACTCAAAAAAGCACTTGATGAACTGATAGCCTCATCGGAAGTGGCAGATACAAAAGTGATGGGATTCATAAAATGACTGCACTTCGAGACTTACACAAAGACGACAAACCCAGAGAAAAGCTTGTAGCTAAAGGTGTGAAAGCCCTTAAAAATGAAGAACTCCTAGCTATACTCCTTGGTTCTGGTGTGCAGGGCAAAGACGTACGCAAGCTCTCTAAAGAGATTATAGCGATGATGGACAAAGGTATAGAGAGTCTCACGCTCAAAGGTCTTTGTGCCATACACGGTCTAGGTACTGCCAAAGCTTCTCAGATATTGGCTTCGTTAGAACTCTCCAAACGCTATCTTATCAGAAGTAACAAACGCATTACCGATGCCAAAGATGTGTATGACGAACTCAAAGCCTTTAGCACCAAAAATCAAGAGCATTTCCTTACCATCACGCTTGATGGAGCATCTCACATCATCAACACACGTACT
>JALXBG010000090.1 GCA_026991605.1 Sulfurovum sp. | reverse complement strand
TACCTCATTACTTATGCTAAGTGCTGTAAGTTCGACCAAGGTACGCTGTACATCTTCTACCCGTAGGGGTAAACCCATGTGTTTACCCTTTGTTTCAATCATAGAAATTATATTTTTTTCATCATCAGTATTGGGCGAACACACGGGTTCGCCCCTACGTAGCATATCTTCTAACCAAGCCATATTGAACTTTTCACGTCCTGTACTTTTAGGGTAAGGTTGTGAAAAATAGTCATCTGCCATCATAGCATCTAAAAGTGTGTAGTCAACCTCTCCTGACTTTGCCCATGCACCATCTTTGTCATACGTTACATTTTGATGCTTCTGTACCCACATATCTAAAAGTACATTACCACAGCCAGTGTCATACCCTATGAGCTTCTCTCCTAATACCGTGATATTTGCCATACCACCGATATTTACGATGGATACTGAAGCGTTAATATTACTAAATATAAACTCATGAAAAGCAGGAGCAAAAGGTGCACCCTGACCACCTAAAGCTACATCTTTGCGTCTAAAGTCTGCTACCACAGGTATGCCTGTTTTAGCACTCAAAATGTTGGGATCTCCCAACTGCATAGAGAACGGATACTCTCCATTAGGCTCATGCCAGAGTGTCTGCCCGTGTGAACCAATGGCTGTGATGCTAGAGGCATCGATGTTCTCCCGTATAAGCAGGGTCCCAACAGCCTGCGTAAATAACACACCCAAACGCTGGTCTATCTGCCCTACCTCTTCCAACGTCGTTTTACCTGCTATCATAGACAAAATATCATTTTTAAGTTCTCGTGGCATAGGGTATTCGAGTGAGTGGATGAGTGTACAATTCTCAGAGTCTATCTCACAAAGCACCACATCTACACCATCGAGTGATGTACCTGACATGATACCGATGTATTTTTCTTTAGACATAGACATCTTTTCGTCTACCTATTTTCAATACCAATAAAATAACTTCATCATCTTTAATCTCAAAAATAGCTCTGATACGCCTAGCTATCACAAATCTATAGTGTCTATAGTCTGTACCTTTAAGTTTAGTCACCTTTTTTCCACTTTTTAATGAATCAAAATTATCAGACAAGTAACGAAGTTTTTTTGCAATCATCTGCTGTTCTGCATGATTAAATTTCTGTAAGCCCTCTATGGCAGTATCTGTCAATTTTAATTGATACACTATTCTAATCCGAGTTCTTTAAAGACATCATCAGCATCATGCGCTTTCTCTTTTCCTAAAGAAACATTTTCAGATATTTTTTGTGCTGTCATACTATCTGTATGGTCAAAATAAAAATCTAAAGCACGCTCTATAAGCTCTTTTTGTGTGATATCAAGTGTTTTAGAGAGAGTCTCTAACTCCTCTGCTACAACTGAATCAAATGAGATTAGTTTTTTTACTACTGACATTGTATATCCTTTTATATATTTATATAGATATTATATCAGATATATAAATATATATCAAGCGTTCACATCTAATATTAATTCAATATTGGCTAATTTTAAACGAGCTAATGTATCACCTTCTTCAAAACTCCATCCATCTGGCATTGTTTGTTTTAGGTTTAAATTACTTTTTAAATCTAAGCGTTCTTGCTCTTCTTTTGTAATTCTAGCAACTTTCCAGTGTTTATAAAGTAACCAAGCAATTTCTTCATCAGAAAGTTTTTTCTCTTCTATTAATCGCCTTGTTTCCAGTAAAAGAACTAACCGTGGGACAACGTGTTCAAGGTGTGTTTGTGAATTAGCTTTAATTTCTTTTGATTTCCCCAATGAAATTAAATCTTCTTCTTTTTTGTTAAGTAAATGCATAAATATATCTGTATTCCATCCACTTTTATATTTAATACACACTTTCATATGTTGGACATACACTAAGCATATATTGTAAATAAACTCATCTTTAGTCATTATTTTTCCCCATCATCATCACCCCAAACGCAACCACAGTCCCTGCCAATATCTGCCAAGCAAACCCAAGTTTTACACCCATAAGTTCACCCAAGACATAAGGTTGAAGCAACAACACTGTCATAAACCCACCAAGCAGTGCTAAGGGTACAGTCATTGCATTACCACGCTTCGTAAAGATAGCTGCACCAAAGACACCAAGTAAACCAGTATAGGCAAATGCCATGACACCAAGAGCGAAACTAAGCAGTGGAAGCTCTGTATAACGTTGCCAGTAGTAGCTTAGCATCGCCATAGCTGAGAGTGCTACAGCAAAGAGAAGCACTGCCATGCGCCCTGCTTTGACGAAGTGCATCTCATCGTTCAACCCTTGTTTCTCTTTCCATGGTCGGTAGAGGTCTTGTATAGCTACAGAACTCATGGCTCCCAGTACAGAGTTTGAGCTAGAGAGCGCAGCAGCAACGGCACCTACTGTTACGAGTCCACGCATACCCTCTGGCATCTCGTGGAGGATGTAGTACATGAAGATAGTAATTTTTTCTCCATCAAACTTTTGTACAACATCTGTACTAAGATGAGAAAGCTCTGGGTGTTGGTAAAAGAGGTAAAGTAACAAGCCGATACATAAAAATAAGATAGCGACTGGTATGGTAAGATAAATACTCATCATCAGTGACTTTTGTGCCTCTTTGGCATTTTTACAAGTTAAAGCACGTTGCGTCATGTCTTGATCTAGTCCATATGCTGCGATGTTTAGGAGTAGCCACCCACCCAACAGTGCCCACACAGAAAAGCCACCAGACATTGACCAGTCTAAAAGTTTGAGTTTATTATCTGTCTGTAGTGTAGAGAGTACTGTAGTAAAATCTGCATGGATACTCATATAAAGGTAGATGAGTACAGCAATCCCTGCCCCTATGTAGGTAATGGCTTGGATGATGTCTGAAAATATGACTGATTTCACCCCACCATAATAAGCATATGCCAAAGCCCCAAGCATCAAGATAGCTATGGAGACAGCCACATGGCTTGGGCTGATGTCAAGAAAGAGTATCATCGAGATGGCAAGTGCACCTATGTAGAGTCTAGCACCACTCGCAAAAAGACGACCGATGAGGAACATGACCCCTGCTTGCTTCTTCGCTTTTTCTCCATAGCGATGTTCTAAGAGTTCATAGACTGTGACAGCATTGATAGCGTAAAATCTAGGTATAAGCACTTTAGCCACAAAAAGCACAGCTAAAAAAGCAGAAAAGTAAAAGCCTAAAAATGTTAAGTCCTTCCCGTAAGAGTACTCAGGCCCACCCAAAAAAGTAGCCGCAGATTGAGAAGTAGCGAGTACGGAGATAGCTACGGCAAACATAGGTACAGAGTTCCCACCCACAAAATAATCACGTGTACTTTTAACTTTTGTTTTAGATAAGATGACGCTAGTAAGGCTTAATACTAAAAAATATGCGGCAAAAATACCCCAATCTAATGTTGTGAAAGCTGAATTCATAATGTTCCTTTATTTTAGGTATATAAACGAAAAAATCTCTATTACTTTTTAGAATGATAAGAAGAAAATTATATCATTATAATGTTAGATATAACTGCTTATATCTAAGAATTGAATTATGATATACTCAGTAAATTACTTGTACAGGGAAAAGTATGAAAATTGTATTTCAAGTTATATTGACATTCATTGTCTTAGCTGTTGGTATTTTACTCTTTATGTTTATCCCAACACCTTCTAAGTTGTTACAAGGGTCAGGCATTGTAGCGATAGTGCTCTTCCCTCTTGCGATAGCTTTTTATGTCTCAGTAGTAGGTGTTTTAGGTATTTCTATATGGAATTTAATAGCATTTATTTTTAAAGAAGGATCGGATGAAGAAGAAAATATTACACCCCATGTATCAAAAAATAAAAAATATAATTACCAACCCAATCTAAAAGAACAGGTAGATTCTTTAAATACAGCAATAAAACATACAGACTCTACTACAGATACAAGCACAAATATGCAAAGTAAAAATAGTAGCCTCATTTTTTCAACATTTAAAATAGGAAGTTGGATTGTGGGCATCAGTTTTGCTGCTGCTTTTGCTATACTAGCCTATTTTATTGTTCTCATTCAGTTAGGTGAACACAAAAGTGAGATTAAAAAGTATTCTGCACACTATGAAGCAAATGACTACAATGACAGCAGGATTAAATATTATGTTCATGAACTTGATATAAATAGTCAAAAACTTATTGAGTCTGATAATATCTATGATGATGTTGTAGCCAATATTAAAAGAGAAATATCCTTAGAGTGTATAAAAGTTTTTAGAAAAGAGCACAATGCAACAAAAAAGCATCAAGCAGATAAACAAATAAAAAACTTTATGTTTAATGCAAGGAATCATTCCGTTACAACAGATAAGATGAGAGAAATATCAATCAAAAAAGAGAAGTTTTTAAGATATAACCATTCGCGTTCTACTTATGGTCTTAGCAACCCTTCTTTAAAATCACAAGAAAGTTGTCAAAAGTTAGTACCAGTAAATACAATATTTAAAAAAGTGATGCCCTTATATATACAATATGAAGAAAAAAGTCTAAAAGAAGCACGTACAAATGCACTAATATATTCAACTAGTAGTAAATATCTTACCTCTAAAGAAAAATGGGTCGAAGCCTTACATGAAAAATATTCTCAATATATACATAGAAAAGAAGACTAAGAAAGTAATTGTATTTAGATTATCATTTACCCTTTGGTGGCGCTTTAAGAAGCAAATCTTTTACCGACTCTCTCATCTCTGCCATAAACTTAGCTCCGGGGTCAGACTTGACTGTTCGGTAACCTTTATCTTTTTCTAACCAGAGTGGCGTACTCTCCATCTGTGTGTACTCATGATGACCGATAAGGTACTTAATGGTCGGATACTTATGTCTTAGGTAACGTATGAGGTCTTTGTTTGCCTGACGTTGTGCGGCTGTCAGGTCATCAATCTTGTTGCCCTCCCCTCCAACATTCTCTACCCCAATACTAGAGTAGTTCAACCCTATCACATGACGTGCCATCCAGTTTTCTGGCATGAGTCTATAGATAGTCCCATCACGATCAACCAAAAACTGTGCAGAGACATTGAGCTGTGAGGCTTTGGCGATGTCTTTTCTGTCGGTAAGGAGTCTCTGAGGTTTAAGACGGTTAAACGACTTCTCAAAGTCTGGCTCCGCTGTCCAGTGAAGTACAATGATTTTAGGGACTATCTCTATGTTCTCTACCGTTTTGCCATAATGTGTTTTGATATACTCTTTCGTCAAAGCAATACGCTCTGCGCCAAAGTCTATGGGCTTGTCTATAATCTTCAAGTTTTCGATAGGCTGTATGGGCTTTGTCATACATACAAATTTGTTTATTTTAGGTTCTTCTTTTGCACAGGCAGTGAATGTGAGTAATGAGAGTGTAAGTAATAGTGTTTTATTCATCATAAATCCTAATTTAATATTAGATTTATTGTATCGTATATTCTCTTATTCATAATCGAATTCGAAGAATTCATCCATAAATCACGTAAAGCGTGAACAACACCACAATGAAGGAATAAGGTAGGTTATATAAAAAATATCAAAGGTATGGATTGTAACCATACATTAGGAAGCTTCTTTGTTTGAAAGCAATACAAACACCACAACCAACATAGGGATAGAAAGTGCCAATATATACGAAGGTACCATAAGTAAACCATGACGGTTTAGATAGAAAAATCCTAAAATAAGCACAACGTATGCACCTATACGGTTGAGAGAGAGTGCTGCTTTAGTATCTCGTATAGTTTCACCTAATGAACGTCTATTTTTCTTCATACGTGCTTTTTCATCTTTAACAGCATCACGAATGTCAACACTCTCATCTTCTACAATCTCTTCAGAGTAGAGATCATGCTCGTCTTCAAGTTTGTCGATGGTGTCTCTGGTATCATCAATAGTAATGATATTATGCTCTACTCTGGCATCTACCATACGCTTATAAGACTTCATGGAAGCCAGCATCACCAATGATGCAGACAAGAAGCCTATTTGTGTATTCCAAAGCATCTTAATATCAAAAAATATTATAGAGAATAATATCACTACTATATCCGCTATAGCGAGTGATTTTAGGATTTGAAGGGTGAGCTTACTCATCATCTTCTTCATCATACTTTTTTTGTAACTCTTGGTTTGCTTTGTAATTATAGCGTGGGTCAAGTGCCAGTTCATCTAGTGATGCTTTTTGTTTCATATAAGCTTTATAGACGTTCAGTACTGCAGCACCTATCCCTATAAAAACACCTATCCAAAGCGTCCACCATATCCCTGTAAGTTTTTGTAATCCTATTCCTATCGCTACACCAATGAGCACTGCCACCACCATAGAGATACCAAGACTAAGACTATCGGCAGCATTAACTACTTTTTTAAGTTTTGGTTCTTCTTGTTTCATAAAAATCCTTATAAAATTTACGCCGTTATATCCGCCATAGTCTCATATGCAGCCTTAATCGCCTCGTCTATCATGGCATCTGTTGTAGCTGCACAGATAAACCCTGTCTCATACGATGAACATGCAAGATACACACCACGGTCAAGCATCCCTTTATGGAACTTGGCAAACATTTTTGTATCGTTTGCATCAGCATCATCCATGTTTTTAACTGGCTTCTCAGAGAAAAAGAACCCAAACATAGAACCTCTTACATCAGTAACCATAGGTATATTCACTGCTGTAGCAGCCTTTTGGAAACCTTCTACAAGTCTTTTGGCTTTCATACCAAACTCAACATACATAGAAGGATTTGCTTTTAGCTTTTTAAGACTTGTAAGCCCTGCTACCATAGCAACGGGGTTACCACTGAGTGTTCCTGCTTGATATACCGGACCTTCAGGAGAGAGGTGAGACATAATCTCAGCACTTGCACCAAACGCACCCACAGGCATACCAGCACCGATAACCTTACCAAGTGTCACCATATCTGGCTTCACTTGGCTGATACCCTGTGCGCCTCTAAGTGAAGCTCTAAAACCTGACATTACTTCATCAAATATAAGTAGTGCGCCATGTTCTGTACACAGGCATCTAAGTTCTTCTAAAAAGGCTTCATCTGCAGGTACAAGTCCCATGTTTCCGGCTATAGGTTCTATGATAACACAAGCGATACCATCTGGTGAATCTTCAAAACATTTGAGCACAGACTGAATGTCATTGTATGTTGCTAAGAGTGTGTGCTTTGTAAGATCAGCAGGTACTCCCGGGCTACTTGGTGTACCAAATGTTGCCAGTCCTGAGCCAGCAGCAACAAGAAGTGAATCTGAGTGACCATGGTAACACCCTTTAAATTTGACAATGTCATCACGCCCTGTGACACCACGTGCCAGACGGATAGCTGACATCACAGCTTCTGTTCCAGAACTTACGAAACGTACCTTGTCGATGCTGTCAAAAAGTGTGACTATCTCGTTTGCCAGTTCTGTTTCTACAGTCGTAGGTGCACCAAAGCTTAGCCCACGTTTGACTGCTTCTATCACAGAAGCTTCGATGTCTGCGTCACAATGACCAAAGATAAGCGGACCCCAGCTTTGTACAAAGTCGATGTATTTGTTATCGTCAATGTCTATAAGATATCCACCCTCACCACGTGCGATGAATGGTGGTGTACCCTCTACACCAGAAAATGCGCGTACAGGTGAGTCAACACCTCCAGGTATTACTTTATATGCTTCCTCAAATGCTGCGATACTCTTCTCATATGCCATGTTGTTAATCCTCATTATGTATAATACTTTTTTATAAATTTATAAATTATTTGGATTATACAACAACAGCACTTAGGAGCGTACAATTAGTCGAATATTTAAAGGTGTTGTGCTCTCGTTGTTGTTGCATTTACTTATATTATGGATATTTACTGCCAAATTTCATGAGCTTAAGTTCTTGCCACCCCAAAAACAAGAGAAGAAGATAAGCCTTAACCTCAAACAGATGGTTACCCCTCCTCCAGCTCCCAAACCAAGACCAATGCCCAAACCCATCGTATCTCCTCCTGTAGTCACACCCCTTGTGGAAAAGAAAGTAGAACCAGTAGTGGAAGTACCAGAAGTCAAAAAAACTATTTTAGATGAAAAAAAAAGAACTTTCGCTACAAAAAGCGTGAAAGAGAATAATGTCACCAAGGTAGTAAAAAAGCCTGTTAAGAAAGTCGTTAAGAAGCACCCCAAGGGCATTTCTTCGCAAGCTCAGGGCAAAGAAATCAAAAAACCCAAGAAAGCCATCAAGAAAAATATAGTAAAGAAAAAGACCATCAAAAAGAAACGTATCGTTAAAAGAAAACCTGTAAAACGCTCTAAAGATCCTCTGGCAAATATGTTGATGGGCACAGGTACTTCTTTAAACCCAAGACCAACAAGACGTAGCTCAAATGCTGGTGCATATGGTGAGAGGATGATTAAAAAACTTTACGGAAGTGAGTTTAATACCTTTAGCCCTACTCAAAAGAAGTATATACGCAACAACCTGAGTACCATCCATCAAATCACCCAGCGAACACTCTCTCGCAACGGCTACCCTACCGTTGCCATACAAACACGACAGCAAGGTACAAATGTCGTCTCATTTTATTTGCATCCTAATGGTGATATCACAGAGCTTAGACTTAAAAAACGCATAGGGTATGAAGCTTTAGACGGCAATACACTCAAAATCATCCGCCTAGCCTATAAAAACTACCCTCTACCCAATCAAAAGACTAAAATTACTTTTTATGTCGAGTATAGTATATATCAATGAAATAAAAGAGCGTATGACTAAGATACCTCGCCGTTTACTATGAGATAAAGATGGAATCCATTTTATGGGTATAGGAAATGAAGGGTTTTAAAGTTGTCGAATAAACATGCAATAAAATAAAACTCTCGTCCTTTTACTTAGCTAATATTAGGGGTTTATAAAGATTCTTTTGTATAATCAATAAAATCTATAGATAGGGGTTTAATTATGAGAAATATCGTTCGTAAACTAGGACATATTCAAATGACTTTTCTTATTACTCTATCTGCTATACTTGCTGCAGAGATTCTTGCTTATTTTATTCCATATGTCTTTTCATTTCCTTATCTTTTTCCCTCTGATTTAATTATAACATTTTTGGTTACAGCCATTTTAACTCCATTCTTATCATGGCATCTTTTAAAACTTCTCTTTTTCGTTGATGAATTGGAACAGGAGATGAATTATCTGGCAACCTATGACTCTATGACAAAACTACTTAGTAGACAAGCATTTTTCAAACATTCACTTGCATTACATGAAAATGCTAAACTTACAAAGGACACTTATTGTGTATGTATTATTGATATAGATAATTTCAAATATATCAATGATACATATGGACATTCAGGCGGAGATAAAGTTCTTATTCATTTTGGTACGCTTTTGAGTAAACTTTATGATTCTAACTATATAGTAGGTCGTATAGGTGGAGAAGAGTTTTCCATTGTATCAAACCTTGACATCACTACAAAGCACAATGAAATGCAAAAAATACATGACACACTTGCAACGTCAACATGCACCTATAAAAACACTGAAATAGCCTATACTGTTAGTATCGGTATTTTTGAAAATACCATGCCAGAAAGTATTACTTTTGATGAAGCACTCTCTCATGCGGACAATGCTTTATATGAAGCAAAAAATACAGGTAAAAACAAATCTGTTATATTTAATAACTTTAATTTACATACAGACCTACCGAAGAAAGCTTCAAATCTAAGATCTAGGAAAAAGTAAGGTTTTACTTTATCTCTTTCATCAAATCATCCACAACCTCACCCGTCCCCTGCACCAACAAAGGATGGCTCTTTACATCTAACCATTCGATAATCTCTTTCATTTCATCTTCACGCATCACTGTACACCCTGCAGTAGGTACAGACTTAATGTGGATAAATATACACGAACCAGCACCCTTTTTAGCCCCTGCTTCATCTATGTGGTTATGGTTTACGACGATACCGTATTTGTAGTAGTCTTTGGGGAAGCGCATATGCTCTTTACTTTTGTAATCTATCTCTATTTTGGTGCTGTCTACTATCTTGTTGTAGAACTTTGAGTTTACGTCATCTACACAGTGGTCTGTGGCTTTATAGACTTCATAAGGGTAGTCCACCACAAAAGGGAAGTACCCAAAAGCCTGTTTGAGTTCAAAAATGCCTGCTGGAGCTTTGCCGTCTCCCTCTTTTTTGATGATTTTGGCATCTTTTGGTATGGTATGTAGTCCTATACCCCACCCTAGTCCGTTTCTTCCTAGTTTAATGTTTACTTCTTTGCCTACCTTATGCCAGTGGTCACCTTCGTTTTCGTAGCGTTGGAGTTTTCCATTAGGTGTAGACCAGTCTTTCGTGGTCACGACTATAAGTTGTTTTGTATCAGGTATTTGTGCTTGGAGTGACAGCATCATAAAAATAAAACTAAGCAATATCTTCTTCATTGTGTTATAATCCTTCATATCAAATTATCTAGGTCTTCTCATGGAATATGGAATTATCTCTATCGTCATCCCACTTCTGACTATCTTTCTGGCTATTATAACCAAAGATGTCATAGTCTCCCTCATGGGTGGAATCTTTGCTGGGTTACTAGTACTTAATGGCTACAACCCTCTCACAGCCTTTGTGGCTCTCTTTGATGGCATCATTAACCTACTCTCAGAAGGATGGATAGCCAAGACTTTACTCTTTTCACTCATGATAGGAGCTGTCATCAAGCTACTTACTATTTCTGGGGCAGTCAACCGTTTCGTAAACTGGCTTAGTAACAAAGCTGAGAAGATAGACTCCCCCAAAGGTGCGATGCTTTTAGCCTATGTCATCGGGGTAGTCATTTTCATAGAGTCTAGCATCACTTCACTAGTCGCTGGAACCGTAGCTAAACCTTTGTGTGACAAAAATGGTGTAAGTAGAGAAAAACTTGCTTATATCTGTGACTCAACCTCTGCACCCATCTGTTCACTCATCCCACTTAATGCTTGGGGTGCTTTACTACTCGGACTCATCGTAACAGCAATAGACGGTAACGTCATAAAAGGTGATGGCGTCTCACTTCTTGTTGCTTCCATTCCCTATAATTTCTACTCCATCATTACTTTAGTCATCGTACTATTTGTTATCTTCTTTAAGTTTGATATAGGACCTATGAGACAGGCAAAACCACAACCCTATAATGCCACACACCTAGAACACGAAGGCAAAGCCACACCATGGGCGATGATACTCCCATTACTTGTCATGGTAGCAGCTGTACCTACGGGACTCTACCTCACAGGAAAAGGTGACATCTTCAAGGGCTCTGGCTCTACCTCTGTTTACTACGCCATCATCGTGACACTTTTGTTTATGTATGTCTATTATGTGGGTACAAAGATGCTTTCACATAAAGCCTACTTTAAAGGACTCTACGAAGGTTTAGGCGACATGATACCCGTTATGCTCATCTTAATGTTTGCCATTTTTATAGGTAAAGTCATAGGTGATTTAGGCACAGCCAAATACCTAGCCCACCTACTCTCTGGCAATATTAGCCCCGTTCTTATGCCTCTACTCATTTTCGTAGTAGCAAGCATCACCGCATTTAGCACAGGAACAAGCTGGGGAACTTTCTCCATCATGATGCCCATAGGCTTGGCATTGGGAGCGAGTATGGGCTTAGACATCCCCCTTGTCATCGCAGCAGTCATCTCTGGAGGCATCTTCGGAGACCACGCCTCCCCTATCTCCGATACTACCATCATCTCATCCATGGCAGCAGGTTGTGACCATGTAGAGCATGTACGTACGCAGTTGCCTTATGCATTAATAGGTGGGGCTTTGGCGGGGATTGGGTTTTTGGTGGCTGGAATACTTTTAAAATGAAACAACAAATCAATGAATTAGGCTATACACAAGGTTATTTTCCTTTTAATAAAGAGGAGATAAGAGAATTTGAAATCATTGCAGAAAAAGCAAGTGCATCAACTACAGAGGAAAGGAAAAATATCTTTCATCATTTTCCTCTAGTTATAGAACTCTTTGAACGTGCTATACGCGAATCCCCCTTTCAATTACAACTTACAAACTATTGTTTTTATATTGAGAAAAATAAACATGGTAGAAATTGGCCTTTACTGTTTCACAAAGATATTAATTTACCTGACTATATGAATATATCTAATGAAATAAAAATGGATTTTTTAAAGAATGCCATAATGTTTAGACTCACTTTAGATACCAGTGATAAAGATACTGGAGCAATAAAAGTAATTCCAAAATCACATTTAGATGAGCTAAAAACAGAGGATGAAGTATTTATAGATACAAAAGAAGGAGAAGTTATATTTTTCAAGCCACTCTTGCTACATGGTAGCAACAAAATGAAACTACCACATACAAGAAGAGTATTTCAGGCTTTATGTATTGAACTATAATAATTACATCAATATATCTTGATATATATAATTTTTTATGCTATGATTCCCTTACATATCAACAAAGGTAAATAAATGTCTAAAAAAGTGCTCATACTTTGTACCGGCAATAGCTGTAGAAGCATCATCGCTGAAGCCATTATCAATGCACAGCTTGATGGCATAGAAGCTGACAGTTCTGGTGTAAAAGCATCTGGAAGAGTCAATCCAAATGCTGAAAAACTGCTCAAAGAAAAAGGTATTTGGAAAGACGAGTACCACTCTAAAGTCTTAGATAAAGTTATAGACAACAACTATGACCTCATAGTCACTGTCTGCGACCATGCCAACGAGACATGCCCTATGTTCCCCAAACCTGCACCCAAAATACATGTAGGTTTTGAAGACCCAGATGGTAAGGGCTATGAGGCGTTTGAAGAGACATATAGAGAGATAGAAGAGGTACTTTTACCACAAGTACTCAATGCATTAAAATAAAAGGAACCCCTATGAACAAAAATGTATTTAAAACAGGTGAAGGCGTGAAGATAGCTTTCACAGGTGAAGTAGAAAAACAAAACATCGTTAAAATGGTAGAAAACTGTGCTACAGGGCAGTGTGAATGTATGTCAGATGCGACCAAAGCCAAAATAACCAATATGGAAGTCTCGGGAAAAGATGGTGAAGTAAACCTTGATCTCGCAGGTGATGTTAGTAAAGAAGAGATAGAGGCGGCACTTGCAAAATCGAAAGTGATAAACGCATAATGTTTTTAGCCTCAACACTCTTTCTCGTTACCCTCCTCTTTGTCATCTGGCAACCTAAAGGACTACAGATAGGAACGACTGCGGTTATAGGTGCCATCGTAGCACTCATCATCGGTGTCGTTAGCTTCCAAGATGTGCTTACCGTGATAGACATTGTCTGGGATGCAACACTGGCGTTTATCGGGATTATCATCCTCTCTATGGTCTTGGATGAGATAGGCTTCTTTGAATGGGCAGCGATTAAAATGGCAAAGCTCTCTGGTGGCTCTGGCAATAAAATGTTTGTCTATATCTTACTGCTAGGTGCTCTCGTAGCCGCTTTCTTTGCCAACGATGGCGCAGCACTCATCCTCACCCCAATTCTGCTAGCCAAAATGAAATACCTCAAGATGAAGCCTATGGCTATCTTTGCTTTTCTTATGGCAGGAGGATTCATAGGTGACGCAGCATCAAACCCTTTGGTCATTTCTAATCTTACCAACATCGTCACTGCAGGCTACTTTGACATCGGCTTTGTGGAGTACATGAAACATATGTTTGTACCAAACCTGTTAAGTATCATCGCTTCCATCGCCATCTTGTGGATATACTTTAGAAAAGACATCCCACTTACTGTCGATGTTACTGAACTTCCCGAAGCTTCATCAGTCATCAAAAACCACACCATGTTCAAGCTCTCATGGTGGTTTTTAGGCTTTTTGATGATCGGTTACTTTGTAGGTGACCACTATCATCTGCCTATCTCGGTATTTGCATTGGGTGGGGCACTGCTTTTTCTAGCCATAGCCAACCATTTTAAAGCTACCAAACCTCTTATGACCATCAAAGCTGCACCTTGGCAGGTAGTTTGGTTTTCTATTGGGCTTTATGTCGTTGTGTATGGACTTAAAAATGCAGGACTCACTGACGTCATAGCCTCATGGATAACAGCACTGCAGACACAAAGTCATGCAGTCGCTGTCATAGGTACTGGTTTTCTCTCTGGATTCATCTCTTCTATCATGAACAATATGCCTACTATTATGATAATGGACATTGCCATAGACAAGGTAGGATATGCAGGAAATGAGGCTTTGGTTTATGCAAACATACTTGGCTCAAACTTAGGACCTAAAATGACCCCTATCGGTTCACTTGCTACGCTACTATGGCTACATGTGCTTGCACAAAAAGGTGTAAAAATCGGCTGGGGAGAGTATATGAAAGTAGGACTTGTCATCACCCCACCTGTACTTTTCATAGCACTACTAGGACTATTGTAGGGAGCACATCAAATATCTTTTTAGAAGAAGCAGTGTAGATATCACTCTAGAGCTTCTTTTTTACACTTTTTATACTATAATCTTTTATGCAAAAAATATTTTTCTATAGTCTCTTATTACTCTCTGTTATACTATTATCTGGATGTACACAAGACAAACCTACACCAAAATGTAAAAAACAAAAACTACATATAAAACATAAAATCAAAAAAAATATCCTCATTGTAACAGCTACTGCCTACACCTCATGTCATAGAGAGACAGATAGGACTCCTTATTTGGCAGCATGGAATAACAGGCTCAAACCCAGTATCAAATCGATAGCCGTCTCTAGAGACCTTCTAAAACTTGGACTTACAAACGGTACAAAAGTGAAGATATCGGGACTTAAAGGTCACTATGTGGTACTGGACAAGATGAATAAACGTTGGAAGAAAAAGATTGATATCTACATGGGATGTAATCTCAAAAAAGCCAAACGATGGGGAAAAAGAAAAGTCACCATCATTTGGGATAAAAAATAATGCTCTAGGCTAAAAGGTAGGCAAACTCTCTCACCCACTCACCCCATTCGCTCGAACCTTCAACATCTATGCCATTTTGCTGCATATCTTTTACCAGCATAATAGAAAACTCACCAGGGAGTTTGAGAGAGAATTTTAAGACATTGTCTATCGCCTCGCTACTTGGATTTTCTAACAGTGCATTGACAAGTCCGATGGCAAGTGCCATCATCACTTTGGCATCCTCTTCCTCTAACTCTGTAAGTGTACCGTCAAGTACTCTGTTTAGGTCAGGAAGTTCTTTCATCACCTTCTTAAAGCTGATGTATCCAATAGCTGCTTCACGCCCTACAGCCCCACTAATACTATCTAATATCAAATCACCATCTATACCTGATTTTACTATGCTGTCAACATATTCCCATGAACGTGGTGTGGCAAAAGATTTCTCATTAGATGTAGCATCAAAAGTAAAAAGCATTGACTTGTCATAGGCTAAATACCCGATGATAGAGGCATCTATTTTGGCAGAGTATGCCCATGCTTTCCAGTCGTCAAAGTCTACTTCCATTTCGAAGTGTACAAAGCGATTCGCTAGTGGTGGTGGCATTTTATAAACCACCCCTCTATCATTTTCACGGTTTCCTGCGGCTATGATGCTCCATCCCCTAGGCAGTTCATACTCACCTACTTTTCGGTCAAGAATAAGCTGATACGCAGAAGCCTGTACAGCTGGTGGTGCGGTGTTTATCTCATCGAGAAACAAGATACCTTTAGAATCTGGGTTTGAGGGTAAAAAGCTAGGTTTTGCCCATACACCTTCATTGGTCTCCGCATTAAAAAATGGGATTCCTTTTAGGTCTGTCGGGTCAAGTAGAGACAAACGCAAGTCTAAGAACTCTAACTCTTGCTCTTTCGCGATAGCCTTCACGATAGAAGACTTCCCAATACCAGGTGCACCCCAGATAAACACAGGGAGCTTCTGTACAATGAGTTTGTTTACTACTTTGGTTATGTTTGATGCTTTCATTAAAACTGTACCGCCTTCTTGTCATAATCTAACACTGTTTCATACCCCTTAATGAGTATAGGATTCTTCGCCAACTCATTTTGCAATCTTGTATCCACTTTGAGAATATCTAAAATATCCAAAGGGATAGAAGGATTTGATGCCATACTTCTTTGTATCTCCAAGTCATCTTTTTCAAAAAGTGCACGGAGTATAGGCTCTGGGGTACTAGGGTTATGGGCTAAAGCCAACTGTACATCCTTCTCTTCATAGCTACTGTAAAACTTTTCTAACAGCACTACAGGCATAGCTGCATTCATAGCCAAACATGCTAGCGTAGCGTTCATGCCTTTTTCATAGATGGTTTCCAGTTGCTCCGTACTCAGTGTTCTATTTTGTGCAAGGTTACATAAGAGTGTTTCATGCTTTCTTTGTATCAGGGCATCTATCACTTCTGCATCTAAGTGCTCATTGGCACCTATCGTCGAGAACAGTGCTTCACCCAATGCTTGGGCATCTATAAAAGCTAAACGTTCTAGATCTATCTTCTGAGAAAGTAGCAAGAGTTGTACCACTTTGTCTTCTTTTGTGAGTAATGTTTTAAAACTCTCGTTATCAATGTTTGCATTGGTAGCAAGTGCTTCGTTTATTTGCTCGTTCTCTTTAGTCAAGAGTGTTTGTAAAAGTGCTGTCTCCACGGTGGCATTTCCTGCCAGTGCAACATCTACTCTTTTATCTCTAAGGCTTACAAGCTTGGTGATGACCTCTTTATCGAGGTAGGTATTACGTGCGATGGTCTCACGCAGTGTCACCTTTTCTTTCCCGCGGATAAGAAATTCAAAGTTCTGAAAACCAATAAGCGCTAGTAAGAGCTTAGGGTTTGTAGCTTCCGTAGCCAAACGGCGTAATGTTAGGTAGCTGTAGTGCAAGTCTGCTTCATTTGGCTTGATGTCGATGTAACGCTTTAACGTGTACATGATGGTATCACGGTCTTCTCTGTTATCCTCTTCATCATCATTCCACTGATACATCATGAGAAGTTTTATAAAAAGTTCTTCAGAGATATTTTCATTACCTAAAAGTCTAAACACTCTATCTTGGTCATTGGTAAGCTTGATAGCCATAAGCAGCTCATCATCATTGATACCCTCAGAGAGCAGTTTTTCAAACGCATCCAAAGAGAATGAAGGTATCTTTCTATCGTAAGCATCGTTAGAGATGTCCTCTTCTACAGGGTTTAAGTTTAGAGGCTCGATGGTCGCTACCACATCACCCTCTAGGTTTTTAGTGGTAGTGATGTTAT
>JALXBG010000089.1 GCA_026991605.1 Sulfurovum sp. | reverse complement strand
CTTCAACATTAAATTCTCTTTTCATTCTATCTACAAGAATTTCAAGGTGAAGTTCACCCATTCCTGAAATAATAGTTTGACCAGATTCTTCATCTGTAGCCACACGGAAAGAAGGATCTTCTGCAGCTAGTTTACCAAGTGCAACACCCATTTTCTCTTGATCGGCTTTTGTTTTCGGCTCAACAGCAACAGAGATAACTGGATCCGGGAAATCCATTCTTTCAAGAACTACTTTATCTTTGTCTGAACACAGTGTATCACCCGTAGTTGTGTTTTTAAGACCAACAACCGCACCGATTTCACCTGCGTAAATCTCAGCTACTTCTTCACGTTTGATTGCGTGCATTTTCATGATACGACCGATACGCTCTTTTTTCTCTTTAGTAGAGTTAAGTACGTAAGAACCAGATTCTAAAGAACCACGGTATACACGGATAAATGTCAATTGTCCAACAAATGGATCTGTCATAATCTTAAATGCCAATGATGCAAAAGGACCATCATCAGTAGATTCAACAATCACTTCTTTCTCCTCATCATCCATTTCAGTACCTTTAATAGCAGGTGCTTCAACTGGTGAAGGAAGGTAAGCAACAACAGCATCAAGTAAAGTTTGAACACCTTTGTTTTTAAATGCAGATCCAACGGTCATAGGAACGATATGCATACCAATAGTAGCAGCTTTGATTCCTTCAACAATCTCGTCTTTTGTTAGGTCTTCACCTTCCATGTATTTTTCCATAAGCTCTTCGTTACCATCAACTTCAGAAATACTTTCAATAAGTTTTTCACGGTATTTTTCTGATAATTCAACCATATCTTCCGGAATTTCTTCTACATGGTAGTTAGAACCCATTTCAGCATCTTTGTCCCAAACAATTGCTTTCATTTTTACAAGATCTACAACACCTTGGAAATTTTCTTCTGCACCAATTGGTAATTGAATAGGAACAGGGTTCCCTTTCAATCTTTCAATAATCTGTCTCTCAACTTCATAAAAATCAGAACCTGTTCTGTCATATTTGTTTACAAATACAATTGAAGGCACACCATAACGGTTTCTTTGTCTCCATACAGTCTCTGATTGTGGTTGAACCCCACCCACTGCACAGAATACAGATACAGCACCATCAAGTACTCTCATAGAACGTTCAACTTCAATCGTAAAGTCAACGTGTCCCGGAGTATCAATAATGTTAATCTGTTTACCAGCCCATTCACAAGTTGTTGCAGCAGAAGTAATAGTAATACCTCTTTCTTGCTCTTGTTCCATCCAGTCCATTGTTGCAGCACCATCATGTACTTCACCAATTTTGTGTTCAACACCAGTATAGAATAAAATTCTTTCTGTTGTTGTTGTTTTTCCTGCATCAATATGAGCAGCAATACCGATGTTTCTTACGTCGTTAAGTTTGTGCGTTCTTGCCATAACTTAGTTCCTTACCATCTGTAGTGAGCAAACGCTTTGTTAGCTTCTGCCATTTTGTAAGTATCTTCTTTCTTTTTGAAAGCAGAACCTTTCTCAGTTGCAGCATCCATAAGTTCATTACTTAAACGCTCCATCATTGTTCTTTCGTTTCTTTTTCTAGCAGCTTCAACAATCCATCTGATTCCCAAAGACTGTTGTCTTACAGGTCTCACTTCGATTGGTACCTGATAAGTTGCCCCACCTACTCTTCTAGATTTTACTTCCATTACAGGTTTAACGTTTTCCATCGCTTTGTTGAAAACTTCAATACCTTTTTCACCAGATTTTGATTCAATTCTTTCTAATGCTGCATACATAACTTTTTGTGCGATACTTTTTTTACCACCAAGCATAATAGCATTGATGAATTTTGTTAATACTTTTGATCCATGTACTGGATCTGGCAATACCGGTCTAACGGGAGCTTTTCTTCTTCTCATAGAGATTCCTTCAATTGTTTAAAATTTACTCAAGTCTTGTCCCCTAAGGTTAACCTTTACAGTTTTTTGACAATACCTGCTCGAAGTCTGTTCCCAGACTAAACTATTACTTTTAAATACCTAGATAATATTAAATTATTTTTTAGGTTTTTTTGTACCATATTTAGAACGAGCTACAGTTCTACCATTTACTCCTGACGCATCTAGTGCACCACGAACGATGTGATACTTCACACCAGGTAAATCTTTAATTCTCCCCCCACGTACTAGTACGATAGAGTGCTCTTGAAGGTTGTGACCTTCACCACCGATGTATGAGATTACTTCAAATCCTGATGTTAATCTAACTTTTGCAACTTTTCTCAAAGCTGAGTTAGGTTTTTTTGGAGTTGTTGTGTAAACTCTAGTACATACGCCTCTTCTTTGAGGACATTTTACAAGTGCAGGTGATTTTGATTTTTTCACTTGCTTTTTACGTTCTTTACGAATCAATTGGTTAATTGTAGGCAAATTGTTTTCCTTTAATGTATTTCCATCTGCATGGATTAGTTTGAATTGAGATCAATGTCTCTTGAATCTGGGTTCTTACACCACATAATAACGCTCATAAAACGCTTTTATCTAGCCTAAATTGCGCAGATTTTTGGAGGCATATTATATCGAAATATTCTTTAGTTTTTCTTATAGTTAAATTAAGGTGAGTGATATAGTATTTATACTGCCTTTGCAAGTGCAAAGACAGTTTTACATTTCAAATGAACTACTCAGCCGCAGTCAATTCAATATCATCATTATCAATCATACCTGTACCCACTGGGATAAGACGACCAATAACAACGTTTTCTTTAAGATCTTCTAACTTATCAACCGTACCTGCAATAGAAGCAGAAGTCAATACTTTAGTCGTATCTTGGAAAGATGCCGCAGAGATAATAGAATCTGCACCAACTGCTGAACGGGTAATACCTACAAGCATTGGCTCAGCAATCGCTGGTTCACCACCAAGTTTAATGACAGATTCATTCTCTTCTTGGAACTTACGACGAGAAATAATATCTCCTGCGATAAATTTAGAGTCACCAGAATCAACTACTTTTACCTGTCTCATCATCTGTGAAGTTACAATCTCAATGTGTTTATCTGAAATATTAACCCCTTGACGACGATAAACCATTTGTACTTCTGACACAATATACTCATACAACGCTTTTTCACCAAGTGCCGCAAGAATATCATGTGAAGATACAATACCATCTGTCAATTTTTCACCAGCGTGCACATACTCACCAGTATGTACAAGTGCAACTTTATTTTTATCTACAAACTGCTCGGTAATTTGACCATTATCTCCAGATACAATCAGTCTCTCTTTACCACGTAATGGTTTACCAAAACTTACAACACCGTCAATCTGTGCAATCATCGCAATATCTTTTGGACGTCTTGCTTCAAAGAGTTCAGATACTCTTGGAAGACCCCCAGTAATATCTTGTGATTTGATAGCCGCTTTAGGTGTCTTAGCCAAAATATCTGCGATACTGACTACATCACCATCATTCACATAAAGACTTGATTTTGCATCAAGTTGGTAACGAATAATTTCTCCACCTTCTGTGGCAAGAATAATCGCCGGCTTATATGCTGCAGGGATATATTCATTCAGCTCAAGTCTTGTATCCCCTGTCACTTCATCAAACTGTTCAACCACTGTCACGCCTGGGATAATATCTTCAAATTTAACCGTACCTTGCTGTTCTGCAATAATAGGCTCTGAGTATGGATCCCATTCAGCAATTACAACTTGTGTTGCTACTTCAGGTGCAGAGAGTATGTCTCCACGTGACACTATCGCTTCCTTGTCTACCTTAAGCACAGAACCTCTTGAGATATAATGTCTTGCTGCTTCTCTGTTGTTTTCATCAACAATGACGGCAAAGAGACCTTTTTCATCTACTTTTGTTCCTGCATTAAATTTCTCTGTTGCTTCAAGGTAATCGCCTTTAAGTAAGAAGAATTTCACTTTACCTTTAGACTCAGCTTTCACCTCTTGTGTCACTGGCGCACCATTTTCAACTTTAAGCTCAGAAGCAAATGGAATACGTGAGGGCACAGACCAACTTTCATTAATGACTTCAACAATAGAGTCACCCTCTACTACTTTATCACCATCTTTAAGTGGTAAGAAGAGTTTACCTTCTACTTTACCTGCAACACCGGCAAGTTCATTTGATTTAGCAACATCAGATTTTCTGAGGTTGTACTTGACTTCATCGCCTTTACCAACAACAGACACAACAATTTCATCATGCCCAACAACAATAGACACAGTACCTGAAGTCACCGCTTTGATTTTAGGTTCAACTAAAAGGATACCCGCATTTCTTCTGTTTGCAACGATAAGGTTCGCATCTGTATTTTTATATACATTCAGGTTGTAGTATCTAACAAAACCTTCTTTCGTTGCGATAACAGAACGTTCTTCTTTACCCGCTGTTGCCGTACCACCAGTGTGGAAGGTACGAAGTGTAAGTTGTGTTCCTGGCTCTCCAATAGATTGTGCCGCGATAACACCAACCGCTTCACCACGTTTAACAATTTTGTTATCCGCCATGTTAAGTCCATAACATTTCGCACAGATACCTTTAGGTGCTTTACAGGTTGATGGTGCTCTCATGACTACGGAACGTACACCTGCTTCCTGTACACGTGTTGCAGTTTCTTCATCTATCATTGTACCTTCACTTACTAATACCTCAGAAGTAATAGGGTCAATAATCGCTTCAGCCAAGACTCGACCGTAGATTCTATCTGAAAGTGGTTCAATCATCTCATTACCTACAACGATATCTGATACTTCCACACCTTCGTGTGTCCCACAGTCTGTCATAGCAACTTTCACATTTTGCGCAACGTCAATGAGTTTTCTAGTCAAGTAACCTGCATTGGCAGTTTTAAGTGCTGTATCGGCAAGACCTTTTCTCGCTCCGTGTGTTGAAATAAAGTATTCAAGTACATTTAGACCTTCACGGAAGTTTGACGTAATCGGTGTCTCAATAATTGATCCATCAGATTTTGCCATGAGACCCCTCATACCAGAAAGTTGACGTATTTGAGCAGCAGAACCCCTCGCACCTGAGTCAGCCATCATATGCACTGAGTTAAATCCATCTTTATCTGCTTTAATGAGAGACATAAGACTTCCAGCAATACTGTTGTTTGAATCTGTCCAAATATCAATAATTTTGTTATAACGCTCTTGGTCAGTCAAAAGTCCTGCACCAAATTGTCTTTGAATCTCTTTTACCTGTTCTTTAGCAGCGATAACATTAGGCACTTTTTCATCTGGAATAATAATATCTTTAATAGAAATAGAAACCCCTACTTTGGTTGCATATTTGAAACCCATATCCTTCAGATCATCAAGGAAACCTGCAGTCTGGGAAACACCACCAATTTTGTAGATATAGTCAACTAAAGTACCAATGTCTTTTTTCTTGAGTATTTTATTCCAATACTTTTCAGGTACATAGTCAGGAATAATTGATTTTAAAATCAATCTACCCGCAGTTGATTTTGCAATCTTACCATCAATCACGGTTCTAATACGTGCATTCAAATCAAGTGCATTTTGGTCAAACGCAATTTCAACTTCTTCTACATTGGCAAAAAGTTTATTTTCACCTTTAACATCATTCTTTTCAAGTGTCAGGTAATAAAGACCCAAAATCATATCCTGAGAAGGTACAGCAATCGCTTTACCTGATGCTGGAAGAAGGATGTTCATAGATGCAAGCATCAATACTTTTGCTTCTGCTATCGCTTCATCCGAAAGGGGTACGTGTACCGCCATCTGATCCCCATCGAAGTCGGCGTTAAATGCAGAACATACAAGTGGGTGCAATTGAATCGCTTTCCCCTCGATAAGCCTTGGGTGGAATGCTTGAATAGACAATTTATGAAGTGTCGGTGCACGGTTAAGTAAGATAGGGTAGTTATCAACAACCTCTTCTAGACACTCCCAGACTTCATTCTCTTGTTTTTCAATCATTTTCTTCGCTTGTTTAAGCGTTGTTGCATAACCCTTCTCTTCAAGTTTAGCCATCAAGTGCGGCTTAAAGAGTTCGATTGCCATAATTTTTGGAAGACCACACTGATCCATACGTAAATCTGGTCCAACAACAATAACAGAACGACCAGAGAAGTCAACACGTTTACCAAGAAGGTTTTGACGGAAACGCCCTTGTTTACCTTTAATCACTTCTGAGAGTGATTTCAATGGTCTCTTGTTAGCACCTTTAACAGCATTACCACGTCTACCATTATCAAATAACGCATCTACAGCTTCTTGAAGCATACGTTTTTCATTTCTTACAATAATCTCTGGTGCATCAAGCTCCACAAGTCGCTTTAAACGTTGGTTACGGTTGATAACTCTTCTATAAAGGTCGTTCACATCTGAAACAGCAAACTTTCCACCATCAAGACTTACAAGTGGTCTCAAATCTGGGGGGAGTACTGGCAGTTGTGTCAACATCATCCACTCTGGTCTGTTACCTGAGTGCAAGAATGCTTCAATCACTTTAAGTCTTTTTACAATTGTTTTTCTTTTTGCTTCAGATTTAGTTGCTTGGATATCTTCTTTTAATTGAGAAAACATATCTACAAGATCAAGATCAGCAAGAAGTTCCTGAACAATCTCACCACCCATACGTGCATCAAGCCCCGTGTCACCAAAACGTTGCACGATTTGCTGATACTGCTCTTCATTAAGCACATCATACTTAGCCAATGGGTTTAGACCTTCGTTATCATACGATGCCTCCCCTGGTGTTTTTACAATATATGCTTCATAGTAAAGTACACGCTCAAGGTCTTTCATTTTTACACCAAGAAGTGTACCAATACGTGATGGTAATGAAGAGACATACCAAATGTGTGCCACTGGCGCGATAAGATCAATATGACCCATTCTGTTTCTTCTTACTTTTGAACTTGTTACTTCAACACCACATTTTTCACAAACGACACCTTTGTAACGCATCTTTTTGTATTTACCACAAAGACACTCATAGTCTCTTATTGGTCCAAAAATCTTCGCACAGAAAAGTCCATCACGCTCTGGTTTGAGGGTTCTATAGTTAATTGTTTCTGGTTTTTTTACTTCACCATATGACCAAGAAAGTATTTTCTCTGGACTTGCAACACCTAACTTTAATGCTGCTATATCCTTAGGTCTTTCTTCTTTATTTAAATCAATTAGTGTTAAATCTTCTAAAAATTTACTCATTTTCACCCTCCACTTCTTTTTTGCTTTCATATAGGTCTACATCTAAACCAAGAGCTTGAAGTTCTTTTGTTAAGACAAACATAGTCTCAGGTACACCTGATTCTGGTACAGACTCACCTTTGGTGATGGCTCTGTATGCTCTTGCTCTACCTTCAACATCATCTGACTTAATTGTCAGCATCTCTTTAAGGATATGTGAAGCACCATAGGCTTCCAATGCCCAAACTTCCATCTCTCCAAATCTCTGTCCACCGAAGAGTGCTTTACCACCCACTGGTTGCTGTGTTACAAGAGAGTAAGGTCCAGTTGAACGTGCATGCGCTTTTTCATCAACCAAGTGGTGAAGTTTCAGCATATACATATACCCAACGTTCACACGCTCTATCATCTGCTCACCTGTTTTACCATCAAAGAGCACCATTTTACCATCTGAGTCTATTTTTGCTAGTTCAAATAACTTGTCAAACTCAGCTTGGTTTGCTCCTTCAAAGACAGGTGCGGCAAATTTAACACCTGTTGACCAGTCTCTACCATATCTAATAAGATCCTCATCAGACATATTGGTTAAAAGTTCTTTCGCATTCATGAGTTTCGCCACATCTGCAATCTCAATCATCTTCGCTCTAAGTTCTTTAACAAAGTCACCTTGCTTCGCATCAAACATCTCTTGAATCTGCTCACCAAGTCTCTTACCTACAAGACCAAGGTGAACCTCAAGTATCTGTCCGATATTCATACGAGAAGGTACCCCTAGTGGGTTAAGGATAATCTCTACAGGTCTTCCATCTTCCATATATGGCATATCAATCTCTGGAACGATATTAGAAACAATACCTTTGTTTCCATGGCGTCCTGCCATTTTATCCCCAACTTTCAACTTACGTTTAGTCGCGATATAAATCTTAACAAGTTTAGTTACCCCTGAAGGAAGAATATCATCTTTTTCAAGCACGGTTAACTTCTCTTCATGCTCAGTTTTCAACCTTTTCTTTTGTTTCAAGAAGTAGTTTTTAAGAGACTCATACTCTTTTTGTACTTCTGTAGAAAATGATTGCACTACACCACCAAGTGCAAAACGGTTAATTTCTTTAATAATCTCTTCTGGAATCTTACTTCCCACTTTATATTCAATTTCACCTATTGTAACATCAGTAACTAATTCTTGACTAGCAAGATAGTTTGAGATACGTAAAATAGATTCTCTATCTATCATAAGAAGTTGATCATGATGATCACCATCTAGAATAGATTTTTCTTCTTCATATGCTTGAATGGCACGTGCATCTTTTTCATAACCTTTTTTTGTAAAGACTTTGATATCTACAACCACACCTTCCATAGATGCAGGACAGTAAAGTGATTTATTTACCACATGCCCTGCTTTTTCACCAAATATTGCACGAAGTAATCTCTCCTCTGGTGTTGGTTTAATCTCACCTTTAGGACTTACTTTACCTACAAGAATCATACCTGGTTTCACATACGTACCAAGCTCGACGATACCTGACTCATCTAAGTGAAGTAACTCATCTTCACGGATATTTGGGATGTCTCTTGTGATTTCCTCGGTACCGTGCTTCAACTCTCTAGCTTCCACTTCTTTTTCATAGGTATGCACAGAAGTAAACGTATCTTCTCTAATAATTTTCTCAGAGATAATAATCGCATCCTCATAGTTGTATCCATACCAAGGCATAAACGCAACCATGATATTTTTACCAATAGCAAGCTCACCTTGATCCATGTTTGCACCATCAGCAATCACTTGCTTCACTTCAATCTTATCACCCAGTTTCACAATTGGCGTTTGCGTAAAGGTTGTATTTTGGTTGGTTCTCATATTTTTTTCTAATGGATAATGGTCAATGAACACACCTGTTTCATCTTCACCCATAACATAAATATTTTTCCCATCAACTTTTTCAACAGTTCCCGCTCTTCTTGCTTTAACTGCTTCCCATGCATCACGAGAGACAATAGCTTCCATTCCTGTACCAACCACTGGTGCATCTGTTTTAAGAAGAGGCACGGCTTGACGTTGCATGTTTGAGCCCATCAACGCACGGTTTGCATCATCATGCTCCAAGAATGGAATCAATGCCGCAGCAGATCCAGAAATCATCAATGGAGAAATATCAATCAAGTTAACACGTTTTGCATCATTCAATTCGATGTTACCATTAAGTCTAGTCTCAATAAGGTCTTCAACAATACGTCCATCTTCACTCAATACAGTAGAAGCAGGTGCAATACACTTGTCCTCTTCCTGTGTGGCAGTAATATAAACGATTTCATCCGTTACTTGACAATCTTTTACCACTTTATACGGTGCTTCAATAAACCCATGCTCGTTTACTTTAGAGTAGGTAGCCAAGGTATTGATAAGCCCAATGTTTTGTCCCTCTGGCGTCTCAATCGGACAGATACGACCATAGTGTGTTGGGTGTACATCCCTTACTTCAAAGCCGGCTCTCTCTTTTACAAGACCACCTTCTCCAAGTGCAGAAAGTCTTCTTTTATGTGTCACTTCAGAAAGTGGGTTTGTCTGATCCATAAACTGAGAAAGTTGTCCACTTGAGAAAAACTCTAAAATAGTATTTGTAATCATTTTAGAGTTTACCAAGTCATGTGGCATCAATTCATCAAGTGTACCAGAAACAGTCGTCATCTTGTCGCGAATCGCTTTTTGCATCTTAATAAGACCCTTATGTAACTCATTACCAAGAAGCTCACCAATAGCTCTAATACGTCTGTTTCCTAAGTGGTCACGGTCATCAATATGACCTTTACCATTTTTAACTTTTATAAGATACTTTACAACATTGATAAGATCTTCAGAAGTCAATATTGTAGCATACTCAGGAATATCAAGACCTAATTTATGGTTCATTTTCATACGACCCACTTTTGTTAAGTCATATCTCTCTGGATCAAAGAACAGTTGCTTTAGGAATGCCTTAGCCGCATCAGGAGTCACTGGCTCCCCTGGTCTCATTACTTTGTAAATACGAATTGCTGACAATACATTTTCATCATCAATCTCTTCTGTTTGTTTTAACAGTCTTAGTGATTCCGTGTCTGCAATAAATGCATTAATAATTGATTTATCTGCACCGTCTGCAAGATCGTCAATAATTTCAATTGTATCGATACCTTGTTCAATCATCTTCTTAAGTTTTGCTTCATCAAGTGGTGCTACTACATCATACAATACCTCACCACTCTCTTGGTCAATCACTGGTGTTGCCAAGTGTCTTTCCATAAGTACATCAAGAGGATATTCAATCCACTCTAGTCCTTCTTCCACAAGTTTTTGTGCTTTTTTCTTTGTAAGTCTTTTTCCGGCGTTTACCACTGTTTTACCATCAATATCTTTTACATCATATTCTGCTCTACCACCAAAGTCATTTGCATCAAATTTAGTCAAAAATCTGTTATTTTTAATAGCAATCTCTTTTGTAGAGTAAAATAGTTTTACAATATCATCTTTAGAGTAATCCAATGCTCTAAAAAGAATGGTTACAGGTATTTTTCTTCTTTTATTGATACGCGCATAAAGGATATCTTTTGAATCATACTCGAAATAGAGCCAAGAACCACGATCAGGAATAATTTGTGCAGAGTAAAGCATACCAGCACCAACAGTTGTTCCTTCTTCTTCTTTAAAAATAACACCTGGAGATCTGTGAAGTTGGTTTACGATAACTCTCTCAACACCATTGACAACGAAAGATGTTCTCTCTGTCATCAAAGGAATATCACGAACAAATACAGCTTGTTCTTTGATCTCTTTTGGATCTAGTTTCTCACCTGTTTTTTCATCTCTGTTCCAGATAGTCAATGAGATATTCATTTTCAATGATACAGAGTAAGTCAAGCCTCTCTCCATACATTCACGTACAGTATATTTTGGCTTCACAATTTCAGAGTTTTTGTACGAAAGTGTTACTCTGTTTTGTTGATCATGGATAGGGAATGCAGATCTAAATACTCTCTCTAAAGTAGAGTTTTTTCTGTCTTTTTCACCTAACATTAAAAAGTTTTCATAACTTTTTTGTTGAAGTTGGAGTAGGTTTGGAATTTCAATTTCTCTTGGCGTCTTTGAAAAATCAACACGAAGTCTGTTACCAGAATGCAAAGAATTTAACATGTTTGTCCTTGTAGTGGTGTTAGTAGTTGTTATAATTAGCTAATTAATATCGTTAAGTAGTCTCATCAATAGGAGAAGAACTATCTAGATACACAAAGAAACTATTAGAGGAGGGTATGAAATGTCTCCGAATAGCTTTTAACTATATCTAACAGTTAACTCAAATGCGACAAGTCGCATGAGCCAACTGCTAAAGTTGTCATAGTGACAACGTAGTTTTACTGGGCTTATGCCCAGAAAACGTCCTAACATAGTAGGACTTATTTAAGCTCACATTTAGCGCCAGCTTCTTCAATTTGTGTTTTGAATGCTTCTGCTTCTTCTTTAGATACAGCTTCTTTAAGTACTGAAGGTACTTCTTCAACTGCAGCTTTAGCTTCTTTAAGTCCAAGACCTGTGATAGCTCTTACAACTTTAATAGCATTGATTTTTTTCTCACCTGCATCAGTAAGAACTACGTCAAACTCTGTTTGCTCTTCAGCAGCTTCGCCACCTGCAACTGGTCCACCAGCTACTACAGTTGCTTGCGCAGATACGCCAAATTTTTCTTCAAATTCTTTTACAAGCTCAGAAAGCTCAAGTACTGACATGTTTGAGATAAACTCTAATACATCTTCTTTAGTTGTTGCCATAATATATTCCTTAAAATAACATTCATTAAAACGCTATGCGTTTTCGATTAAAAAAAGAGCCCTGTGGCTCTCACCACTTACGCTTCTTCTTCTAATTTTTTAGAAAGTGCATCCATACCAATTGTGAAGTTTTGTACTGGTGCATTCCATACATTAAGAAGCATACCAATAAGTACATCTCTTGTAGGAAGTTTAGCCATTGCATTAATGGTTTCCATACTTGCAACTTCACCCTGGATTAAACCAGCTTTGATTGAAAAACTATCTTTAAAGTCAGTTGCTGCTTTATCTGCAATTTTACAAGGTGTAACCTGTGCATCACCCCAGATTACAAGGTTTGTGTCATTAAAATCTACTGCTTCACATCCTGCATTTTCCAATGCGATTGCTGCAAGTCTATTTTTAACAACTTTAACTTTAGTATCTTCATCTTTCGCAAGGTTTCTTACGATTTCAAGATTTTCAACAGTCATACCTTTGTAATCACAAACGATAATGGCACCAGCGTCTTTAAACTCTGCTGTCATTTCTGCAACTAACTCTTCTTTTCTAGCTCTAGTCATATATTTCTCCTTCCGATCTCTAAAAGGGTATAGGTTTTACCTACACATCTGCTCTTTCAAGTAGACTAATTAAGCTTTCGCCCCTTTTATCTTAAATCTAAGATGTGAACCTAGTGGTTCTATGAGTAGTAAAAATTACCCTCAAACAAAAACTAAAGTAAGTTCTTGTTTGAAAATAATAAAGAGACCGAAGTCCCTTTATTTTATTTGATATCCATTAATTCACTAGTATCAAGTGTGATTGAAGGACTCATTGTGAGTGAAATCGCACCATTTGTGATAAATCTACCTTTTGCAGAAGCTGGTTTAGCTCTGTTAATAGTTTCCATAAGTGTGATAAAGTTTTCTTTGATAGCATCTTCTGAGAATGAAATTTTACCAATTCCAGCGTGAATGTTACCTTTTTTGTCAACTCTAAAGTTCACTTGCCCACCCTTTGCATTTTCAACTGCTTTAGCAACATCCATAGTTACTGTACCAGTTTTAGGGTTTGGCATAAGACCTTTTGGGCCAAGGATTCTTGCTACTTTACCAAGAACACCCATCATATCAGGTGTAGAGATAACGATATCAAAATCAATTTTACCTGCTTGAATATCTTCAATAAGATCAGCAGCACCAACAAGGTCTGCACCTGCTGCTTTTGCTTCGTCAGCTTTTGCATCTTTAGCAAATACTGCTACTCTTACTGTTTTACCAGTTCCATTAGGAAGAACAACTGATCCTCTTACCATCTGATCTGCATGTCTTGGATCAACATTTAGGTTAAGTGCAACTTCAACTGTTTCGTCAAATTTTGCAGACTTAAGCTCTTTAAGCGTTTTCATCGCTTCGTCAACACCATACTCTTTAGTAGCATCTACTTTTTTAAGTAGTGCTTCTCTTCTTTTACTTATTTTTTTTGCCATTTTAATTCTCCGCTTCTATGCTCCCACATTTTTTAAATCATGTGGTTAAAGATTTATTTTACATATAATTGTAAAATTCAACTGGTTGAATGAGCCTACTGATAAAGTAGTCCCAGTGACAACGTAGATATTTGGGCTTTGCCTAAATGGCGTCCCATAATAGTACTAGTCTACTATTTCAACACCCATACTTCTACAAGTTCCAGCGATAATATTTGCCGCCATCTCTTTGTCATTTGTATTCATATCAACAATTTTTCTCTCGATAATTTCATCAAGTTTTACTTTTGTGATTGTTCCAACTTTAGTTGTAATAGGATTATCAGTACCTTTTTTGATACCTGCAGCTTTCATAATGAGTTCAGAAGCAGGTGGCTGCTTAGTCTCCATTGTAAAACTTTTATCTGCATATACTGTTACGATTACTGGAACTTTGAATCCCATTTGATCTTTTGTTTTTTCGTTGAATGCTTTACAAAACTCCATAATGTTTACACCACGTTGTCCAAGTGCTGGACCTACTGGTGGTGATGGATTTGCAGCACCAGCTGGGATCATCATTTTAAACTTTTCAGCTATTTTCTTTGCCATCTGTTCTTCCTTTGAGATTAATTGGTCATTTTATCTTTTTATTTTAAGTCCCAAGATACAAAGACTAGACATACCCTGCCTGAGGTGTTAGATGATTTTCTCTACTTGTGTGTAAAGAATCTCAACGGGTGTATTTCTACCAAAGATGGAAACATTTAACTTCAATGTACCGTGGTTAAGATCATACTCTTCCACCATACCTGTAAAGTTGGCAAATGGACCGTCAATAATACGTACCATTTCGCCTGTTTCAAAATCAACCTTAGGACGTGGAGCAGATTTATTCTCCATTTTGTCCAAGATATTTTTAACATCTGATGCTGCCAAGGCAGTAGGTGTCTTTTGTTCACCGATAAATCTAGATACTCTTGGTAAAGACTGAATCTTATGCCAAAGATCAGTATCCAGATCTATATGTGCGAAAGCATACCCTGAATAGAGTGTACGTTCAGTAATTTTTTTCTCACCATTTTTAACTTCAATTACTTCCTCAGTTGGAACTACAATACGTTCAACTTTTTCTTCGATACCGTGATCTTGAACCAGTTGTTCAATTGCTCTTTTTACTGATTGTTCAGAACCTGAATATGTTTGAATTGCATACCATTGAAAAGCCATTATCTATCCTATAAAACTGATGATACGATTGATGACATTAAAAGGTCAACCAATGCTAAAAATATTGATATTACAGTTACCACGAGAGCAACCGCTAAAAATGCTTGTCTTACTTGTACTTTTGTTGGAAATATTACTTTATGGATCTCCGCTTTCGCGTTTGCAATAAATGTTGAAATTTTTCCCATATTTGTTACCTTTTTTTGTGGCAGGCCAAGAGGGACTCGAACCCACGGCACCTGGTTTTGGAGACCAGTGCTCTACCAACTGAGCTATTGGCCTAAATTAATACCGAAAGCCAAAAGCTTTGGTATTAAAAAAGTATTACTATTAGAGTTTCATCTCTTTGTGTATTGTGTGGCATTTACACCATTTACAATACTTTTTAAGAGCGAGCTTCTCTGTGGTTGTCTTTTTGTTTTTAGTTGTGTGATAATTACGTCTTGTACATTTCTCACATCCTAAGTGAACTGTTTCTCTCATTGTTATCTCCTATGATAAGTTTGCAAGAAGGAAACCCTTCTTACAAGTGTTTGTCTTAAGCAATAATCTTAGAAACAACACCAGCACCAACTGTTCTACCACCTTCACGGATAGCAAATTTAGTACCTTGGTCCATTGCAACAGGAGCGATAAGTTCAACGTTAACTTTAACGTTATCACCTGGCATAACCATTTCAGTACCTTCTTGAAGTTGAACTGAACCAGTTACGTCTGTTGTACGTACATAAAACTGTGGTCTATAGTTGTTAAAGAATGGAGTGTGTCTACCACCTTCTTCTTTAGTTAGTACATAGATTTCAGCTTCGAATTTAGTGTGTGGGTTGATTGAACCTGGTTTACAAAGAACCATACCACGTTGAACTGCTTCTTTATCAATACCACGGATAAGAACACCACAGTTATCACCAGCAAGACCACAATCCATTTCTTTACGGAACATCTCAACACCAGTTACTGTTGTTTTTTGAGTATCTTTAAGACCAACGATTTCAACTTCGTCACCTACACATACTTTACCTTGATCAACTTTACCAGTTACAACTGTACCACGACCTTGGATAGTAAAGATATCTTCGATTGCCATAAGGAAATCTTTTTCTGTTTCTCTTTTTGGCTCTGGAATGTAAGCATCAACTTCATCCATAAGTTTATAGATTTTTTCTGACCACTCACCCGCTGTTCCAGCTTTTGCTTCTTCAAGCGCTTGAAATGCAGAACCAGCTACGATTGGTGTATCATCACCTGGAAAATCGTACTCAGAAAGAAGTTCTCTTACTTCCATCTCTACAAGCTCTAACATCTCTTCTTTATCTTCATCATCAAGTTGATCTTCTTTGTTCAAGAAAATTACGATATATGGTACACCTACTTGCTTAGAAAGAAGGATGTGCTCTCTAGTTTGAGCCATTGGTCCATCAGTTGCAGCAATAACAAGAATAGCACCGTCCATTTGAGCAGCACCAGTAATCATGTTTTTAACGTAATCCGCGTGACCTGGACAGTCTACGTGAGCGTAGTGTCTAGTTTCAGTTTCATATTCTACATGAGAAGTAGCAATTGTAATTCCTCTTTCTCTCTCTTCTGGAGCATTATCAATTTGATCATAATCCATAGTTGCTTGACCATTTTTAAGCCCAAGACACATTGTGATTGCAGCTGTTAATGTAGTTTTTCCGTGGTCAACGTGACCGATTGTACCGATGTTTACGTGCGGTTTCGTACGTTCAAATTTTTCTTTAGCCATGCTTTTCTCCTAGCGTAAATGTTTTATAAAGGCAGTATTATACCCAAATCTTCTTAAGTCAATATTAACCTATATGGACAGGAGTATAGTACTAATACTACACACTTGTCCATACGTGGTTTATCTGTTTCTGGAGCCCATAGTGAGACTTGAACTCACGACCTCTTCCTTACCAAGGAAGTGCTCTACCCCTGAGCCATATGGGCACAATAAAATTTAAAGGACGCTTTTTTGGCAAAGCCAAACAAAGCTACGCTAACGCTGTGTTTTCCTCAACGGAAAGTTCACGCGACTAGTCACTCTTAAATATTTAGTTTATAAGCAACTATAAACTTAGTGTTAAATTGTTATGAGTGTTTGTTGATTGTAGGTAATGTGAAGTTGTGTAAATAGTGCATTCACATCAGCTCCCAGATCAATATACCATGTGGAGCGGGCGAAGGGATTCGAACCCTCGACAGCCTGCTTGGAAGGCAGGAACTCTAGCCACTGAGCTACGCCCGCATATGGTTACATGGTGGTGGGTGAAGGATTCGAACCTTCGAAGACGTAGTCAGCGGATTTACAATCCGCCCTCGTTGGCCACTTGAGTAACCCACCATAATGTTTATAAATTATATAGTTTCTGCAGTTTAAAAGTAAAATTGGAAATGTGACGAGTCACATGAGCCATCTGCTGAAGATTGTATAATCTTTTTTCTGGTCAAACACTGATAAAAATTTCATGGAGCTGGTGAAGGGACTCGAACCCCCGACCTGCTGATTACAAATCAGCTGCTCTAGCCAGCTGAGCTACACCAGCACCATCATAAAAAGC
>JALXBG010000088.1 GCA_026991605.1 Sulfurovum sp. | reverse complement strand
CGTTTTATACCTCTTATTTGAAATATTATTATCCAACTGAGTTCATGGCGGCTATCTTAACATTGGAAAAAAACAATACGGACAAAGTAGTCCGTTATGTTGATGAAGTAAAACGTATGGGAATGAAGCTTCTCCCACCTGATATTAACAAGTCAGGACTTGTTTTTGAAGCACGTAACATTGACGGCGATGAGGTAGTTATGTTTGGTATGGGAGCACTCAAAGGTGCAGGAGATATTGCTATCAACACTATGCTTGAAGCAAGAGAAGAGGGTGAATTTAAAGATATTTCTGACTTTGTCTCTCGTATTGACTCAAGTAAGGTCAACAAAAGAGTGATAGAAACCTTGGCTAAAGCGGGGGCTTTTGATAGCTTTGGATACTCCCGTAAGGCGATTCTTTCTCAGATAGATGATATTATAGACATGGCAAAAAAAGCAGGTGAAGCAAAAAAGCAAGCAGTAAACTCACTTTGGGGTGATGATGAAGAGATGACTTCTGTGACACTTGAACTCACAGATATGCAAGAGTTTGAGCCTATGGAAGTTTTGGAAATGGAAAAGGAGTCTTTGGGGTTTTATGTCTCTGGGCACCCCTTAGACAAGTATCGAGAACAACTTGACAGTATTAGCTATACGTTAAGTTCTGAGATAGATGACCTTGCAGACGGTTCACAAGCCATGTTTATAGGAAAAATAGAAAATATAACCGAGAAGATATCTAAGAAGGGTAACAAGTTTGGTATCGCAAATATTATGGATTTACATGGAAACATAGAGCTGATGCTTTTTGAAAATCGTCTGAAAGAACTCGAAGAAGATTTTGACCTTACCAAGCCTATAGCCTTTAAAGTAAAAATTACCAAAGATGGTGACTTTACGCGTATGAATATTCTCAAAATATCCAATATTAAAGATGCCAAAAAAGCCAAAGTCAAAGTAGAGAAAGAGATTAAACATGTGCCTGAACCTGAACAGCCACCACTTATACTTTCACTTAACCTCATGCCAGATGCTAAGACGGTTGAAGAGCTTATGTGCTTAGTAGAACGTCATCCCGGTAAACGCCCTTTAGAGTTACATATTAAGTCTAAGCTTGCAGATGTAATTATTGAAAGTAAGTGGAAGGTGAGTGAATTAATAGTTGAAGAGGCAAAAGAAATAGGGGTGTATATAGAAGAGAGTTTACTTGTCTAATGGTAGTTTTGTAATTATATTTTCCACTAATCTTATCTTTACTTTATAAGCCTATAATACACTTTGAAAAATTGAATTTGAAGGAATAATTATGAAATTAATTAAAGGTTTATTGACACTAATTGGTGCACTTGTTGTTATCGGTGCAATTATTGGTGCAATAACGATAGGTCCAAAAGTGGCAAAACTTGATCCTCAGGCAATCCCTGAATATATGAAAATGTTTGATAAAGTGTTGACTACAGGTGACCCTGCAAAAGGTATGGTACGTAAAGTTAAAATGGTTATCCCAGAGGGTATGACTAAAGCTGAAGCATTTGAAAATGCACTTGATATCATGGATGAAGTAGCTGAAGAACATGGTTTAGCAATGGTCGGTGCAAAAACAATGCCTAGAGGTGGAAAACTTTTTAAAGATGGTGGACTTTTAACGCATATTCGTTCTTATTGCTCTCCTGGTATTGCTGATAAATTTTTAAATCATTCTAGAGAGTTTATTGGATTTATGCCATGTAGAATTGGGTTTGTTGAAGAACCAAATGGTGATATCTACATCTATACAATGAGTATGGAACTTCTTATTAACGGTGGTTATCCACTTTCTCCTAAAATGCTTTCACTTGCTAATGAAGTTAGATCAGGTATGTATGAAATGATGGAAAAAGCAGCTGCCGGTGAAGATGATTAATATATCGCATTTTTAAAATATTGGGTACCTTTCAGAATGAGGTATCCACATGATTGTTACATCTCTTTATAACACTCTAACTCTCTTATAGTATATACCTTTTCTTACTTTATATGTCTTCTAAACTTGAATTATGTTATGATTTATTTATTAAATATAATGGATAACTATGTCAAATAAAGAAGATGAAAAAGCATTAAAACTTTTAGAAAAAGTAGTTTACAAAGCCCAAGAGTCATTAGAAAAAAACAGTACATTTCAACCTTTCTTAATGTTACTAAGTGATACAGGTAAGATAGAAACCTATGAAAATGAGATAGAAGATAACACTAAAAGTTATGCACTTTTGGAAGAAAAAGCAATCAATCGTATTAAAAAGAATGATATTGATATTATGATTTTAGCTGTAGATACAGAAATACCAGAAAATTTTGTAGAGAATATATCATCAGGAATTCGTATACATTTAGAAGAAAAAAGTCAAATTAATAAGCCAATAGGTGCACGTTTTTTGTATGTACCTTATGAACTTTGTCAAACAACACGAAATGAAAGATTTGTTAAATTACATATGCCAATACCTGTTGGACTTCCTGCAGAGTATATAAAATCTTCTGAATAGGTAAGACTATCTCCCCTCTTATTATAGGAGTAAGGAGAAGAGGAGATAGACGTTTAGAAAGCTGTATATACAAGGGAGATCATTGCTAGACAATGATTAACATATACGGTATGTTTCTAAACAGACTTTATACGTGTTATTGAAATGTTATGTATGTGTTATTTCTCTGGTGCACCTCCTTCTTTTGTTTCATTTTTATCCTCTACTATCTCTTTTAATGCTTGAGTCATTGCTGCTTCAGATTCTTCAGCCGTATCAAGTGCTATTTGTGTGACTGTAAATTCTCTTTGTACTTGTGGTATATTTGCTTGGAGTAACAAGCTTGTAAGCATTATTGTTACGAGGAGTATCATAATTGTCTTCATTCTTTTCCTTTTACGTGAGTTGCGAAACCCTGTATATTTGTAGCGAATGTCGTATTCGCACAGTCAAATTCTAGAATAAGAGTATTACTTAAATATTACCTGTGTAATAAAGAAACAAATAAATAATATAAGTTTTAACATATTTAAAATTCAATGGCATAACACATAAATAGTGATAAAATCATCTTACTAAATATTAATTTTAAGGAATATATATGTCACAATTACCAAAAATCATATGGTCAAAAATTGATGAAGCACCAGCATTAGCTACGTATTCATTGTTACCAATCGTAAATGCTTTTACTAAAGCAGCAGGCGTTACTGTAGAGACTTCAGATATTTCATTAGCAGGAAGAGTACTTGCAGCTATGGGTCTAGCTGAAGACAATCTTGCAGAACTAGGAAAAGTGGTTCAACAACCAGATGGAAACATCATTAAACTCCCAAATATCTCAGCTTCTATTGGACAGCTAAAAGAGTGTATTGTAGAGCTTCAAGGTCAGGGGTATGATATTCCTAATTTTCCTGAAAACCCAGCAAATGCTGAAGAAGAAGCAATCAGAGCAAAATATAATACATGTTTAGGATCTGCGGTAAACCCAGTGCTTAGAGAAGGAAACTCAGACAGAAGAGCAGCAAAAGCTGTGAAGAAGTTTGCACAAAACCACCCACACAGACTTAAAGCATTCTCAGAAAATTCTAAAGCTTATGTTGCACATATGAATGGCGATGGAGATTTTTACTCAAATGAGAAATCTGTAGTGATGGATAAAGCACAAAAAGTGACTATCGCACTGAATGGTAAAACATTGGCGACTATTGATGCGTTAGACAAAGAAGTTTTAGATGGTACATTTATGTCTGTAGCTAAACTTAAAACATTCATTGCTAAAACCATAGAAGATGCGAAAGCAAATGATGTTTTATGGTCACTTCACCTAAAAGCAACTATGATGAAAGTATCTGACCCAATTATGTTTGGTCATGCACTTGAAGTATTCTTTGCGCCTGTATTTGAAAAGTATGCTGACACATTTAAAGAGCTTGGAGTAAATGCTAGACTTGGTATCTCTGATATTGAGAAAAAAATTGCAGGTCATGCACAAGAGGCCGAGATTTTAGCAGCATTTAAAGCTGTGGTTGATTCTGATGCTCCTGAGATTGCAATGGTAGATTCTGACAAAGGTACAACAAACTTTAATGCATCTAATGATGTGATTATCGATGCATCTATGCCAGTTGTAGTACGTGAAGGTGGTAAACAATGGAACAGAAACGGTGATGCTAAAGAGTGTGTTGCTGTGATTCCTGATGCTTCTTATGGGTTTTTCTATGAAGAGATGGTAAAAGATTGTGTGGCGAATGGGCAATATGATGTATCTACTATGGGTTCTGTAGCAAATGTGGGTCTTATGGCACAAAAAGCAGAAGAGTATGGTTCTCACCCAACAACTTTTGAGATGGCAGAAGCTGGTAAGGTAACTGTTACTGCTGAAGATGGAACAGAGTTAATGAGCTTTGATGTAGAAGCTGGTGATATTTGGAGAATGAGTAGAGCTAAAGATATTCCTATCAAAGACTGGGTAAGACTTGCAGTTGAGAGAGCAAGAATTGAAGGTGTGCCAACTATCTTCTGGCTAGACAGCAACAGAGCGCACGATGCAAACATGATTGAAAAAGTAAACACTTACTTAGCTAACCATGACACCGATGGTTTAGATATTCAAATCATGGACGTAGCAGCAGCAACTAGATTTACAAATGCTAGAGTAAGAGAAGGTAAAAATACTATCGCTGTAACTGGTAACGTGCTTAGAGATTACCTTACAGATATGTACCCAATTCTAGAGCTTGGAACATCTGCTAAAATGCTTTCTATCGTTCCTTTGCTTGCTGGTGGTGGGCTTTATGAAACGGGTGCTGGTGGGTCTGCACCTAAGCATGTTGACCAATTTTTGGCTGAGGGTCACTTAAGATGGGATTCACTTGGTGAGTTCTTGGCATTGGCTGAGTCATTAAGATTTATCGGTCAAAAACATTCAGATGAAAAGCTAGCTGCTCTTACAGCTGCACTTGATATTGCAAATGAGGGTTACCTTGACAACAACAAGGCTCCATCAAGAAAAGTAGGAGAGCCTGACAATAAAGCATCTCACTTCTATGTAGCACAATACTGGGCAGACGCACTTGCAACTGGCGAGAATGCTGAACTTGCAGAGAAATTTGCTCCTGTAGCTGCTGCATTGAAAGAGAATGAAGCTAAAATTATCGAAGAGCTTCTTGCTCTTGAAGGTAAAGCACAAGATATCGGTGGTTATTTCCACCCAGATGATGCAAAAGCTGAAGCTGCGATGAGACCATCTGCAACTTTAAATGCAATTATTGACGCTATCTAAGTGTCACACTTCGCGAA
>JALXBG010000087.1 GCA_026991605.1 Sulfurovum sp. | reverse complement strand
GAGTATTTGACCTATATGGATAGTAGTAAACCGATTTTGCCTGAACCGATTTGATATTGGAGTAAAGAAGTAATGGTTATTGGGGGAATGTTGGTGGGCAAGAATGCCCATCCTATAGTTATTTTTTAGAACGACTCTCTTTTTCTGTAATTCCAGACATTCCAAATCTTCTAGCTAACTCTTGTTTAACCCTATCTGGTGAAATATCTCTGTACCCTAGACCTACTAGTGTATGGTAGAGAAGGTCGGCAGATTCGTAGATAACTTGTTCATCGCTTTCTTCATTGATAGCAACACAGACTTCATCTGCCTCTTCACGAATTTTACTTATCATGAGCTCTTTGTCATCTAAAAGTTTTTTAGTCCATGACTTTTGTTCTGCTGGTGCATTTTTACGCTCTAATATGGTGTGGTAAAGGGTATCAACCACGCTATAGATGGCATCGGTATCTACCTCTTTGTCTAAGATGATTTTATCTTGCATGGCAGAGGTAAAGAAGCAGCTTTTTCTACCTGTATGGCAGGCAACACCATTTTGTTTGATTTTGAGTATGATAGTGTCTGCATCGCAGTCAAGCAGTACATCTTTGACCTCTTGGGTATGTTTGGAGCTTTCACCCTTTTTCCAGATACGTTGTTTGCTACGGCTGAAGTAGTGCGCATATCCAGTTTCTAATGTGAGTGTATAAGCCTTTTCATTCATATAAGCAAGCATGAGTACTTCATTTGTCTCAGCGTCTTGTGCGATGGCAGGGATGAGGGGGTTTTTGTTCCAGTCTATGGTCATTGTCATTTCTCCATGATTGTTATGTAGGGGTCAACCTATGTATTGACCTAATGGGCAGACACACAGGTCTGCCCCTACGTTTATAAAATTATTGTTGACCCATTAAACGTTGTTGCTTACCTTTAGCATCTACCCATATATTAGGGACTGCACCACCGGGTGTGAGGAAAATTTGCGCGTCTTTGTTGACTTTAAGGGCTTCATTGAACTTACCTTGTGTTTTAATCTGTTCTAGTTGCAGAAGTTGCTCTGTGAGTGAACTAGAGATAAGTTTATTTGCTTTGGCTTGCGAGTCGGCTTCGATACGAATTTTGTCTGCCTCACCTTGTGCCTCAATACGGTTTTTTTGTGCTACACCTTTTGCTACTTCTGCGGCTCTAAGTGCTTGTTGTATGGCTTTTGCTTTTTCTTGTATTGCAATGGTTACATCTTGTTTTGCAATTTGTACTTTTTCAATTTGTTCTTTAATTTTTGGTGGCAGATTAATAGTTCTAAGCTCCACAGATTCAAGTACAACAGGTTTACTTGGAAGTGAGTCAACACTCTCTTTTACTTTCACTTCAATGGCATCTGCAATTTGGTTACGCATTTCTGGGAGTTGTTCTGCTGTATATTGACCTACAACGTCACGTACCACTTCTCTTACTTTAGAGTTAATGATTTTTTCTTCCCAGCTTGAACCCCATTTTTCGATAGTCGCTGGTGCTGACTCTGGTTTAAGCCTATACTGCACAGCGATGTCGATGTTCACTGTAAGTCCTCTTTTATCTAGTACTGTAATGGCAGGGTTTCTACGCAATCCACCTTCAAAACCTCTGTAGTTATCACCTAAAGCACCTGTAGTGACGTTAGAGTAAGTAATCAGTCTGATACGCGTGTTGACAGGGATGATTTTCTGAAGTACAGGGATAAAAAAATGAAGTCCAGCCTCAAGTGGTTTCTGTTCAAATTTACCAGTGTTTATTTTAATCCCCACTTCCCCTGAGTTGATGATGGTAAAAGGTTTAAATGCAATCAGTGCAAAGACAATCACAACAAGGACAATAAGAAATGGTGCGGTTTTTCCCATGTTTCCAAAAGGATTGTTGAAATTGTTTCCATTTCCGTTATTATTGGAATTATTGTTCATGTTGTTACTTGTTTTTTTCTTTTTAAAATAGTCGTTCATATCTGCTGGCATTAAAGTTCCTTCGTTAGTTTGTTCCCTTCGACAAGCTCAGGGAACGTATTGTATATTGGTAGCTGAGCTTGTCGAAGCTAGTTGATATAGGTTAAGTGTTGGATGTAGTCAGGGTTTTTCCCTGCTACGACATCAAAATATGCGGCTTGTAGTCTTTCTGTTATAGATCCACGGCTTCCTGCACCAATGATACGTGCATCTATTTCACGTACAGGTGTGACTTCTGCGGCAGTACCAGTCAAGAAACACTCATCTGCGATGTAGGTCTCTTCACGTGAGATACGTTTTCTAATGACTTCTATGCCCATGTCTCTAGCCAAATCTATAATGGTTTGTTGGGTAATAGACTCTAGTGTATTGTCAGATGGTGGAGAGATGAGTTTACCATCTCTTACCATGAAAAAACATGCACCTGATGCTTCAGCAATGTAGCCTTGGTCATCACGTAAAAGTGCTTCGTCATATCCAGCTTCAACCGCTTCATATTTAGCCATTTGTGAGTTAAGATAGTTTGCTACAGCTTTGGCTTTACCCATACCTGAAGTGTTTGGTGTACGTGTCATAGAAGAGATTTTAAGTCTAATCCCTTTTCTGAGTCCTTCTTCCCCAAGGTACGCTCCCCATTCCCATGCAGAGATAGAAACCTGTACAGGACACTCTTTGTGGTACAGACCCATCACGCCATAGCCAAGATAGACGAGTGGTCTGATGTACGCACCATTAAAGAGTTCATTTTCCTGAAGCAGTTTGACTTGTGCAGCATTAAGTTCTTCTACGGTGTAAGGTACATCCATCAGTGTCATTTTAGATGAGTTGAGTAGTCTTTGTGTATGCTCTTGTAACTTAAATATGGCACATCGTCCATCTACAGTTTTGTAGGCTTTGGTTCCTTCTATGGCACCATTACCATAATGTAGTGTGTGTGTAAGAACGTGTACTTTTGCATCGTCCCAAGGTGTAAGTTCACCATCCATCCAAATATATTTTGCTTTATCCATGTGTTATACTCCGAGCTAAGCTATAAGCTTAACAAATTTAATGGATTATTTTATCTAAAAAGCTGTTAATAGTTGTTTACCACTATATAAAGCATACTTTAATAGCTTTGGTTATGCAAAACGTAAGAAGAGACCAATGAGAAGTGAAAGTAAGATAGTCACTAAGACAACCATGATATTGCGCCACTTGTCTGAAAGTGGTATAAATTTCTCTATGCCCTCTACAATCTTCATGGCAGGGAATGCCATAAAGACAAGCATCACAATAGAAAAAACAAGAGTTAGTATGAGATTAAGCAATTTTAATGTACCTCATAATAGCTATGAATAAATGTGAGTTCTTTGTCTGACTGAAGAGGAATACTTGCTTGTGTAGATCCATTGTTGTCACGTATGATGAGTGTATTGTTCTCTACTTTTAAATGTTGTTCCCCCCATGTACGTTCAAGTCTTTCAAACTCTTTGAAAACGGTCATATTGGTTGGCTTTTCTTCAAACTTTTTATCTTCTTTACTTTTAATGGTTAGCCCGCCTAGACGCTTATCAAGATAGTAGGGACTATACTTTTGCACCATTTTATAGATACGTTCATTTTTCGTTGTAGGTTTACTTGACATAAATGCCAAAATAGCCAAAGCAAAAAAAGCGGCAAAGAGTGCGAGAGGAAGATATTTTCTTAGAGATTGCATAGCATAAACCTTATTTAGGGATTCCCTGTATATATTTTCAAGTAGTATAGAATTTTTTAACCTATAAACACTTGATGAATATCAACAACTAAACCCAAATATCTATGGTATGATTTGTTAATTTACTTGATAGAATAATAGCAAAAGGTGGAAACATGTACGATTTTTTTTATTTGGAAGGTGCCTATCTTATATTAGGTGCTTTTGCGCTGCTTATTACACTGTTTGTAACAACTAGACCTTTTATGTCCAAAGGTGCTGTGAAAAAAGGCTTACTTTGGGTTTCTTTGGTCGTTGCTGTGATGGTTGGTGCACATTATACGATAACGAGCAATCGTATGGGAAAAGTTGCTTCTGCATTTGAGCAAGATAAGGTGATTATTTGTGAAAGTAGAGCAACACGAAAAGTAGCACAAACGGTTTTGATACAAAAATCTAACGGCTGGTCACTCAAAGACAATAACTTCATTTCATCTAATTATAGTAGACCTTTCTTTATCGCAAGATGTATTGTAAAATAATACATTTCTGTGCGGATATTCTTCAAGTATAACTTTTTCTTTTAAAACATATATATTCTATTTCCTTATCATCTTTATAAATTATTTTGATTAATTTTCATTTCCTTGACGCAAATCAAGCTATCTACTTTTTAAACTAGTAATAATACTCCTATGCCCTAGGATTCCTTATGGATATTCTTTCGCAAATAGACGTTTAACAGGAGCCAAAAAATGGATACGTTGATAATAAGACCAGAGATAGCGTTAGATCAATTCTTACCTATCTTTATCGAATCGACACTAGTATTGGTATTTGGAGTAGGGTATGCAGCAGTTATTACACTCTCCAAAATGGGTTATTTTTCCAGAAAATGGATGATTGTTGGATATCTATTTTGGGTATTACAAACATACTTCTTATATGACTTTGCTGTGCTTATCCAGAGTAACCATTTTACGATGAAAGTCTTAATGGTTACGATGGTGATATATCTTTTTGTTCCACATCTCTACTTTCGTTTAGTAGATGAGGCAGAACAAAGATATGGTGACAGTGACGATATTATAGAAGATATAAAATAATAGGAGGGAATACACATGGCAAATAAAAATGTTTCAGTTTGGTCGAGCATTTCGTTTTGGCGTCGTTCTGCGGCTTGGGTAACTGGATTTGCATCTATATTGCTGGTTTGGCTTACATTTGATTCTATAGGACAAATTACAATGGGGTCTAATGCAGATCTTAAAAATGGTATAACAAAGAGAGTACCTAGTCCTACCGTAATTAATTATAAAATTGGTTATGCAATGAGTGCAAAAAGAGGACATGAGGTGCCAACTATTGGTGAAAAAGAACTATTTTTTGGAAAAGAATGGAATGAGAAAGATGCAGCAGCATTATTGCATCTTGGTAAACTGACTTCTCAAGCAAAAAACTGTATGAACTGTCATACACTTTTGGGTAATGGTGCTTATTATGCTCCTGATCTTACGAAAGCATGGATTGATCCTGCATGGGATGCAGTACAGGCTATGACAGGCAAGGGCACTAGAGAAGAAGCGATAGCAGAATTTTTACAACATCCTTCTCAGTATCCTACACATGCACGTATGATGCCAAATCTTGGTATTACTGCAGATGAAGCGAAAGGTTTGGTAGCATTTCTTA
>JALXBG010000086.1 GCA_026991605.1 Sulfurovum sp. | reverse complement strand
GAACTTGAACTGGTTAAGACCAGCGTAAGGAAGAGATTGTGACACTACACCAAGTGAATCATTTGATTACTTTTTAATCTAATGAGATGATTCACTTACTTCGTATGACACTTCTCTCTTTTCGTATTTTAATTATTTATGAAAGAGAATTCAATGACAAAACCATTTAAAGACACACTAACAACTTCAAACGATGAGCTTACACGTGAGCCGTTCCCTGCTTCTACCAAAGTATATTTAGAAGGTGAAATACACAAAGACATTCGTGTACCAGTACGTGAGATACTTTTAGGAAACGAAACCAAACTGAGAGTCTACGATACCTCAGGTGTCTATACTGACCCAAGTGTAGAGATAGACGTAGGTGAGGGTATCCCTGCTATTCGTAAAGAGTGGATAGTTGGGCGTGGCGATGTAGAGGAGTATGAAGGGCGCATTATGGCGCCTGTTGATAATGGCTACGCTACAGATGAACAACTAGACTTTGTAACAGCAGGAGCTAAAGGACTTGTGCGTACACCTCTAAGAGCTAAAAAAGGAAAAAATGTTTCTCAACTTTGGTATGCAAGACAAGGGATTATCACACCTGAAATGGAGTTCATCGCACTAAGAGAAAACCAAGATGCTGCTATGTCTGCAGAGTATCTTCAAGATGAAGAGAGAGAAGCGAGACTTAAAGGCGAGAGCTTTGGTGCAAACCTGCCAGAGAAAATCACAGCTGAGTTTGTACGTCAAGAGGTAGCAGCAGGGCGCGCGGTTATTCCTTGTAACATCAACCACCCTGAAGTTGAGCCTATGATTATCGGACGTAATTTCTTGGTAAAGGTCAATGCAAATATCGGTAACTCAGCGACTACTTCAAGCATCGCTGAAGAGGTTGAAAAGATGGTGTGGTCTACGCGTTGGGGTGCAGATACCGTTATGGATTTAAGTACAGGGAAGAACATCCACACTACTCGTGACTGGATTTTACGTAACTCTCCAGTACCTATCGGGACGGTACCTATTTACCAAGCGTTAGAGAAAGTAAATGGTATTGCCGAAGATTTAACATGGGAAGTGTTTAGAGATACACTTATCGAACAAGCAGAGCAGGGAGTGGACTACTTTACCATTCATGCTGGGCTACTTTTACACCATGTACCTATGACAACCAAACGTGTGACAGGTATTGTAAGTCGTGGTGGGGCTATTATGGCGAAGTGGATGATTCACCATCATCAAGAGAATTTCCTTAATACACACTTTGAAGAGATTTGTGAGATTATGAAGACTTATGATGTGACTTTCTCACTAGGGGACGGACTACGTCCAGGCTCAGGAGCAGATGCGAACGATGAAGCACAATTTGCCGAGCTTAAGGAGCTTGGACGTTTAACTCAAATCGCATGGAAACATGATGTGCAAACTCTCATCGAAGGTCCAGGGCATGTACCGATGCACATGATTAAAGAGAATATGGAGAAACAACTGGAGTGGTGTGACGAAGCACCGTTCTATACACTCGGCCCCTTAACGACAGACATCGCACCTGGGTATGACCACTTCACTTCAGGAATAGGTGCAGCGATGATAGGTTGGTATGGATGTGCCATGCTTTGTTATGTGACACCAAAAGAGCACCTTGGTCTTCCAGACAGAGAAGATGTAAAAGAGGGACTTATTACCTATAAAATCGCTGCTCACGCTGCTGATGTTGCCAAAGGTCACCCAGGAGCAAGAGCTAGAGATGATGCGATGTCTTTAGCGCGCTTTGAGTTTAGATGGGTAGACCAGTTTAACATTGGTCTTGACCCAGAACGTGCAAGAGAATATCACGATGCAACACTCCCTATGGAAGCTGCAAAAGTAGCACACTTCTGTTCGATGTGTGGGCCGAAGTTTTGTTCTATGAAAATCTCTGCTGAGGTACGTGATTATGCAGATGCATTAGATACAGATGTGGAGACTGCCAAGCAAAAAGGTATGGATGAGATGTCAGAGAAGTTCAAAGAGATGGGCTCTGAGGTGTATGTTGAGGCAGATAAGGTAGAAAAAGTCTAAATTGATTTTGTTTTGTCAGGCTTCCTTTTAGCTTGACTGTGGTGGTGTTTCTCTTTTCTACCCCAAGGGCATTTCTTCGCTTTGCTCAGGGCATTTTTTTAGAAAAAACGAAACAAAAAATCGTCTCTCCTCTCAAATCGCTCTGCTTTCAAGGGTGTTCGGAGAGACAGGCACGCATTCGCGTGATTTAATGAGGAGAAAGAAGTATGCATATAGGTATAGCAGGGGTAGGACTTGTCGGAAGGGTTTTGGCTTTAAACCTCTTACGTCAAGGACACACCCTCACACTCTTTGATGAAGATACAGCTTATGGTGACAATGCAGCAGGGATGACAGCTGCAGGGATGCTCGCAGTATTTGCTGAACTTGAAACGGCAGAGTCGGTCATCTTTGAGCATGGTAAACGTTCTATCGCTTTATGGCCAGCGTTGTTAGAGCAGATAGGCATTGCTGATGCCTACCAACAAGAGGGTAGCATCATCACTGCGCATCCTCAGGACTATAGTGAGCTAGACCATTTTATAGAGACGTTAAAGGCTAAAGTGGACGAAGCTTCCGAAATTCAACTTTTAGACAGAAAAGAACTTATGCAACTTGAACCAGATATGGAACAACATGCTAAGGCATTTTTTATTCCTCAAGAAGGTCAAGTGGATGCACAGAGATTTATGAAAGCATCAAGTGATTATTTATTGAATCATCCTGACATAAAGTGGCATCAAGAAATAAAGGTGGAAGAGCTTAAAGAGGGGCAGATATGCTTTACAGGTGTTTGTGAACCATTTGACTGGGTATTTGATGCACGTGGTTTGGGTGCGAGTGACCATGTAGAACATTTACGTGGCGTACGAGGTGAAGTCTTTTGGCTGGATGCGCCAGAGGTAAATATCACAAGACCAACACGTATGTTGCACCCGAGGTATAAGATATACATCGTGCCACGTCCAAATAACAGATACATCATAGGTGCCACGGAGATAGAGAGTGAGGACAAAAGCCCCATGTCTGTACGTTCTTCTTTGGAGCTCTTGTCTGCTGTATATAGTATGCATTCAGGGTTTGCAGAGGCACGTATTGTGAATATGGTGACAAACTGTCGTCCAACACTTAGAGATAATTTGCCCAAGATAGAACAAGGGAAAAAAATTACGCGAATTAATGGTCTCTATAGACATGGATATCTACTTGCCCCTGCTGTAGTAGAAGAAGCACTTAATGGAGGAATTTTAAAATGATTGAAATTATTGTAAATGGTACAAGAACAGCTATCCCAAACGGATTAAATATTAAAGAAGCTATCAAAGCTTTGGAGTATAAAGGTGAAGGTTTTGCGTTAGCATTGAATGGTACTTTTGTAACACTTTCAACCTATGAAACAACAATGGTGCGAGATAATGATAGTATTGAAATTCTTGCACCTGTGCAGGGTGGGTGATGTAGGGTGGGTTTTCTAACCCACCTTGTTGGATTATGTGGTGGGTTAGAAAACCCACCCTACAGGAGAAAACATGAAAAATAATAATTGGAAAATCGGTGGTAAAACTTTATCCAGTAGGCTTTTGATAGGCTCTGCACTCTATCCAAGTCCTGCCAATATGGAAGATGCGATTAAAATCTCTGGTGCACAGATAGTGACAGTTGCTCTGCGACGTCAGGCAGCAGGTGACAGTGCATCAAAAGGTGGCAATCAGTTTTGGGATATTATCAAATCTTTAGGGATAGAAGTCTTACCCAACACTGCGGGCTCTCATTCTGCGAAAGAAGCCATTACCACAGCACAGATGGCAAGAGAAGTCTTTGGAACAAACTGGATAAAGTTGGAAGTCATCGGTGATCAGTACAACTTACAACCTGATCCCTTTGAAACGGTAAAAGCAGCTGAAGTGCTTATAAAAGAAGGTTTTGAAGTGTTTCCTTATACGACTGATGATTTGGTGGTAGCCAAAAGACTTGCTGATGTAGGATGTAAAATCATCATGCCATGGGGTTCTATGATAGGTTCAGGGAAAGGGCTTATGAACCCAGATAATCTCACAGCGATTCGTAAACAGTTCCCTGATTTACAACTGGTTGTCGATGCAGGCATAGGTAAACCCTCTCATGCTGCACAAGCTATGGAGCTTGGTTATGATGGTGTACTGCTTAACTCTGCCATAGCTTTGGCGCAAGACCCTGTGAAAATGGCAGATGCTTTTAGGGTGGCGGTCGTTGCTGGACGATTAGGGTATGAGGCAGGAGTCATGCAAGAGCGTGAATTTGCTTCACCCTCTACACCAACGGTAGGTACACCCTTTTGGCACCAGATCCATTAAACTAAAAGAGATAAAAGCAAAGCTCTTATCTCTTGTCTTCAGCAGACAGCTCATGCGACTTGTCGTATTTGGGAAGATTTAATTTCATTAAATCTTAAATAGGAGTAATTTACTCCTATTTAAGCATAATTCAAAGAATTTTTTTGTATAACTTAATTATCAATCTCTCGGGGTGCCAAATATCTAACATAATAGATACGGCTGAGAAAACCCGTGGAACTTGAACTGGATAATTCCAGCGTAGGGAAGAGAATTGTATAGTTTGTTTTATACACTTCTTTTCTCTTATTTTATTTAAGGGAAATCATTATGACATCAAAAATTTTAACACTATCAATACTTGCATCTTCAGCACTATTGACAAGACCAACTTTCGCAGAGGAAGTTACACTCGATCCTATCGTAGTAAGTTCTGATTTTAGGGAAAAGAAACTTTCAGACACGACTACATCAGTTGCTATTATAGGATCAGAAGAGCTTTATGATAAATCTTCTGAATCTTTCGAAGAAGTAATAGGGCAAATACCAAATGTAAACTTTACTTCAGGGGCTTCTCGTGCACACCATATACAAATCCGTGGTATTGGTGAGCGTAGCCAGTTTGTAACACCTATCAATCCTTCTGTAGGTATCATGCTTGATGGTATAGACTTCTCTCAGTCAGCTCTAGGTATCACCATGTTTGATGTGAAGCAGATAGAAGTACTTAAAGGTCCGCAAGGAACAACTTTTGGTGCAAACGGTATGGCGGGTGTCGTCAACATCCAAAGTAATGAACCAACCGAAGAGCTTGAAGGCCACATTGAAGCAACAGTAGGAAATTACAATACTAAAGCCTATGGTGCTGCACTTAGTGGGGCATTGGTAAAAGATGTGCTAGAAGGTAGAGCGTCTGTGTATAAAAACACCTCTGATGGCTACATGAACAACACTTTTCTAAATCGTAAAGATACACAAAATATAGATGAACTGACTGCGAAACTAGCGCTTCGTTGGTATGCTGCAGACAATCATACGATTGACTTTAACTTTGTACATGTGAATGTTGACAATGGTTATGATGCATTTACCTTTGATAACTCAAGAAACTCTCATGCAGATGAGCCAGGGACTGATGCACAAAAAACGAATGCCTTTGCGATAAAGTCAAACTATCAAGTCAACTCTGGGATGCACCTTGTAACAACTGTAAGTCACAGCCAGTCAGACTTGACATACTCTTATGATGAAGATTGGTCTTATGTCGGTGAGTTTGATGAGAGTCTTTACCCATACAGCTCGTTTGATGAGTACTTAAGAGACAGAACACAAACAGATGTAGATGTACGCTTGGTATCAGATATTGATGGCCGTATCTTCTCAAATTCGACTGATTGGACGATAGGGGCTTACTATAAAGACTATAGTGAAGACTTAACACGTAACTATACATACCTAGATGCACCATTTACAAATAACTATAACACAACCAACAAAGCTATTTATGGACAGTTAGACTCTGCATTGAATGATAAATTGACTTTGGTATCTGGACTGAGAGTTGAGGCATGGGAAGCACAATATGATGACTCTTACGCTGTTGCTATAGATACAGATGAAGTCCTTGTTGGTGGTAAATTGGGGCTTAACTATCAGGCAGCAAAAAATCGTCTTTACTACGCGTATATCTCAAAAGGGTACAAACCAGGTGGTGTCAATGCAGACAATACACTCAGCCCAGAAGCCAAAGAGTATAAAACAGAAAATCTTTGGAACATTGAAGCAGGGGTAAACTCAAAACACTTCAATAACACACTTATTAACCGTCTTAACGTTTTCTATGGAAAAAGAAAAGACCAACAGGTTAAAAGTTCTGTAGTAACACCAAGAGAAGATGGTAGTACAAGTTTTGTAGACTACTTGGCAAATGCAGCTAAAGGAACATACTATGGTATCGAGTCACAACTTGACTGGTATCCAAATGAGAACTTACACCTTTTTTCAAGTATTGGTTTACTCCATGCTGAGTTTGATGAGTATGTAGATCCAAATCCATCTGCAATAGATATGAATGGAAGAGCACCAGCGCAGTCACCAAGATACCAATACAATGTTGGATTTGATGTGACATTCTGGGATGGATTTATTTTCAAAACAAACGTAGAAGGAAAAGGCTCTTACTACTTCTCAAACAGACACAACGAAAAAGCAGATGCCTATACACTTGTCAACTCTAGTTTAGAATACACAAATGGCTCTTGGTCAGTGGTTGCATGGGTAAGAAACATCGCAGATACTGAGTACTACACACGTGGTTTTGGTAGCTTTGGTAACAACCCAGGCAATGGGTATGCTACAGAGCTTTATACCCAGCTAGGTACACCTAGAACAGCTGGTGTAACACTCTCTTACGACTTTTAGGAAGTAGTATGAAAATCTCTGTAGACATCTCTATGTATCCGCTTCAGCAAGAGTTTGAAGCGCCTATCTTGGCTTTCATCTCAGAACTTGAAAAAGAAGAGAGTGTTGAGGTAGTGCGTAATGAGCTTAGTACACAGATACATGGTGACTACAAAACCATTATGGCACTTTTAGAAAAAGAGATGTTCTCTGTGTTTACAGAGATACCAGACTCTATCTTTGTACTAAAGTTTGTGGGTAATAATAGACAAGGCAAATTAGGGGTATAATCTTTTTATGATTAAAACATTACAACTTCTTTTACTACTTACTCTCACTGTGTTTGCCACAGAAAAACCCACACTTACTATCTACACCTATGATGCCTTTGCAGCCTCATGGGGACCTGCACCCAAAATCAAAAAAGCCTTTGAAAAAGAACACAACTGTACGTTAAAGTTTGTAGGACTCTCAAGCTCCATAGGGGCTTTACGTAAGATACAACTAGAGGATAAACGTACCAAAGCAGATGTACTTTTAGGACTAGATACAAGCATCGCTCAGGTGGCTAAAAAAACAGGACTTTTTGTAGCTCATGAACTTAACACCTCAAAGTTAGATTTACCTGCTCCTTATAATGATGATACTTTTACTCCGTTTGACTATAGTTTCTTTGCTTTTGTTTATAACACTGATAAATTAAAAAATGTACCAGACTCTTTTGAGGCTTTGGCAAATATGCCTAAAGAGTTTAAAATAGTCATACAAGACCCTCGCTCATCTACAGCAGGTTTGGGCTTACTGCTTTGGGTAAAGTCCATTTATGGAGACAAAGCAGGGGAATACTGGAAGCGTTTGGCTCCACACATACTTACTATTACCAAAGGGTGGTCAGAAGCATATGGACTCTTCTTAAAAGGTGAGGCAGATATGGTGTTAAGCTATACGACTTCACCTGCCTATCACATCATCGATGAAAACAGAACTGACATTAAAGCTGCAGCTTTTAAAGAGGGACACTACGGGCAAATAGAAGTAGCATCTGTATTGAAGAGTTCTAAGCATCAAGCGTTAGCCAAACAATTCCTTGCTTTTTTACATACCCAAACCTTTGCAGACATCATTCCTACGGCTAACTGGGCTTATCCTGTAGTAAAGAGTACGCTACCTAAAGCTTACGAGACTTTGGTGCACCCAAAAGAGATGATACTAATGGATGGGAAAACAGTGCAGAGAGAAAGAAAAGCTATCATCAATGAGTGGCTTGAAGCCATACAGAAGTAACGATGTTCAAGGGCTTGATACGATTTAAAAGTGCAGTGTTACCTGGGGCTTTTATAGCGTTGAGCTTATTGGGTTTTGCATTTTTACTTTTTTTAACACTCTATGGGTCACAAGAAGGCAGTCTGTTTACGCAGTTAGATAACCGTATTTATGGATTGCTCAAGTTCACACTTTATCAAGCTTTTTTATCTACCATTTTATCACTTGTTGTTGGGGTACTGCTTGCATGGGCATTGGCACATCAGAGTCACTTTAAAGGTAGAGGATTACTCGTAGCACTTTTCTCCTCCTCTTTGGTATTACCTACGCTCATCGTAGTTTTCGGACTCATAGGTATCTTTGGGCGTAATGGCTACCTTAATCAAGCCAGCCTTTTTTTCTTTGATCACTCCTTTGGCTCATATATTTATGGGCTTGGAGGGATACTCCTAGCCCATGTATATCTCAATGCTTCTTTTGCTTCACGTGCCCTGTTGCATAGTTTTGAGGCTATCCCCAAAGAGAAATACAAACTTGCAAAGTCTTTAAACTTTTCTGTGTTTGAGAGGTTTCTTTATGTTGAGTACCCAGCACTAAAATCTACCCTGTTAAGTATCGGTTCTACTATCTTCCTACTCTGTTTCACTTCTTTTGCTGTGGTACTTCTCTTAGGTGGTAGCCCAAGCTATAACACTTTAGAAGTTGCCATTTACGAAGCAGTAAGACTTGACTTTGACATAGGTATGGCACTCAAACTTGCTCTCATTCAGCTAAGCATCTCTGCTGTACTTGTGGTACTCTCCTCAGGGTTTAGAACCGGACTTGCCAACCTAAAGACAAGTCATACTCTCATCCCATGGAAGGAAGCTAAAGTTTTACAAGTTATACAGTGGTTTATCATCGGGTTATTTACACTTTTCTTTGTCTTGCCTTTAGTTGTCATCGTGGTTGATGGTATAGGTGCAGACTTTGGGCGTATCTTTCAAGCACCATTGTTTATTAAGTCTTTTGTGACTTCTATCTCTTTGGCAACGGTTTCTAGTGTTTTGACCGTCATCATCGCTGTAGCATTGAGCCACACAAGACGAAACTTTGCACTCTCTACGCGCTTAGGAGCAAAACCTTTTGCGAACGTCTTAGATGGTATCATTGCCTTTTCTGGAAATCTCTATTTAGCCATTCCTTCACTGGTGATGGGACTAGGTTTTTTTCTACTCTATCAAAAGACAGAAGGTTCAGAAGTAGTTTGGGCAACTGCTGCACTGCTTACGGCAAATGTATTGATGTCTTTACCTTTTGCCCTCTCTGTACTTACGCCTGCTATGCATAAAACAGCACAAAGGTATGACAAGTTGGCTTTTTCTCTGGGGCTTACAAAGTTACAGCGTTGGATGTATGTCGAGTACCCCTATCTCAAATCTTCTTTAGGGTATGTTTTTGCTTTGGCTTTTTGTTTTTCTCTAGGAGATTTAGGTATCATAGCACTCTTTGGGTCTGATGAATTTAGTACCTTGCCTTGGTACCTGTATCAGTTGATGGGTTCGTATAGGAATGCAGATGCTGCTGGGGTGGCTTTGGTACTTTTGCTGCTTGTATTAAGTGTATTTGTTTTAATACCAAGATTGTTTAACGGAGATAATATTGCTAAAAATAAATAACCTACAATACCAATACAAAAATGCAGATGACCTCTATACCTATAACTTAGAAGTAAAGCCTTCTGAAGTCGTAGCTATCTTGGGACAGAGTGGAAGTGGTAAGTCTACTTTGTTAGACATCGTAGCAGGGTTTATAGAACCAAGTGCTGGTTCTGTAGTACTTGATGGGCAAGAACTCTTGGGACTAAGTGTTGAAAAGCGTCCTATTACCATACTCTTTCAAAATCATAACCTTTTTGAACACCTTAGCGTACAAAAGAATATTTTGTTAGGGGTCAATAAAACGTTAAAAGACAGTATAGAAGAGGTAGAAAAAGTCCAAGATATTCTAAAAGAAGTAGGGCTTGAAGCATATGAACATAAACTAGCCTCAGAGCTTTCAGGTGGACAGCAACAGCGTGTAGCTTTAGCACGTATACTCATGCGAAGAGAGCCTATACTATTGCTAGATGAACCCTTCTCAGGCTTAGATGATGATACACGTATAGAGATGCTGGAACTCGTACAGAAAATCACTGGGGAGCATAAGCTCCACACTATCATGGTCACCCACGACATAGACGACTGTAATCGTATAGCCAACCATATCTACAAGATGCAAAACCATACACTCGTAAAGCAATGATAGAACAACTCAAAAAACATCCATTTTTTAGCGATAAGACTATAGAGTCTTGCACATTACTAGAACATCAAGGGTATTGTAATGAGAACTATCTGCTTGTGGCAGATGGAGTGAAGTATATTGTCCGTAAGTTACTTAGAGATGATATAGACAGAGCGTTTGAGTGGCAAGTACAGAACATGGCATTTGAAAAAGGCATCACAGCAGAACCATTGGTTTTCGACAGTCAAAATGGCTTTATGGTATTTTCGTTTTTAGAAGGTGAGCATAAGAGCCAATTAGATGAAAATGAGTTAAAACTTTTAGCCAAGACTTTACAAAAGCTACATAATATCACTATATATGCAAAACCTATAGAATTACAGACAGATAGTAGCACTATTGAGCATTACCAAAAAGAGTATGTGCTTTGCCACAATGACTTAAATCCACAAAATATCTTTTTTTCTGATACTGTAAAGTTTATAGATTTTGAATATGCAGGCGTGAATGACAGGTATTTTGATATAGCTTGTATTTGTGTGGAGTTTAAACTAGATGAGAAGATGCAAAAGGTATTTTTGGAGGCTTATTTTGAAGATGAATATAATGTAGAAAAATTAGAAGCTTACAAAATAATCTATAGAACTTTATGTGAAGAGTGGTTTCAAAGAAACAAGGGTACGGTTGCCACCGCACCTTAAATACAATCAAAAATAAAAATATCCATGCAATAACCACCGTAGGATGTTGTACCCTTACAACACCATGAATATGAATGATGAAAAAATAAGATTTTATATAGATGTTTGAAGTGTTGGTGTTGTCATGGGACAACACCATAAAGTTTAAATTTCTATGAGAATTTGGAGTTTTTATAATTTGTATTGGAGTCAGAATTACCACCGAGGACGGATGGTAACAAGTTAAAATAAGTTAATAATGAATTCTATAATAGAGATGACACCTACTAAGAAGATAAATAAAAAACTAAATAGAAATATTTTTGTAAGATACTTTTCTTTTTTACTAATACGATATTTTGAGTAGATTAATGTTGACTCTTTTTGATATTTTTCACTAATCGATTCTAATTTTTTCTTAGCAAGATTTTGCTTATCCAATGCAATAATTAAATTTTTAGGGTATTTATTAGATGTTGTCTTTTTAAATTGTCTTGGAAAATGGTGAACAAATGCCCCTGAAGGATGTCGAGATAAAAAGATATTTATAGCTTTAAGATATGTATCTTCTTCTGTATCTGTGAGTATAAAATATTTCCCTGCTTCTAAATAATCTTTTTGATGGTGATATAAAAACTTTGCATATTCTAAATAAGTTTCTTTATCATAAGCATTGCTTCTAATTGTACCTTGAAAGATTTCTTTGACTTTCCAAAGCCTATCATTTTTTATTTCATTAGTAATTCTATACTTGGTCTTCTCTGTCATGATGATTTACTCCACCGTAACACTCTTAGCCAAATTCCGAGGCATATCCACATCATTTCCAAGCCTAACAGAAATTTCAAGAGCTAATAACTGCGTAACCACCATCATCTCAAAAAACTCTACCATAGGGTGAGAGCTGTATTGTGTCTGTACGAAATCATCTGCTAGTTCAAATGGTTCTGGGCTGATGGCTAAGATGGTGGCATCTCTTGCACTAAGCTCTTCTACGTTTGACTTTATCTTGTCGTAGTGCATCGTTTTTGGCATAAGAGCGATGGTGAAGAGTTCGCTGTCTGCTAGGGCGATAGGGCCGTGTTTCATCTCTCCTGCTGGGTAACCTTCTGCGTGAAGGTATGAAATCTCTTTGAGCTTCAATGCTCCCTCTAATGCAAGTGGGAAGAAAATGTCACGCCCTATGAAGAAGAAACCATGTCCATGCAGGTAACGTTTACTGAGTCTATGTAATTTAGCATGTAACTCATCGGTAACGATGAGTGCTTTAGGGGCATGAAGCATCGCATCTATCTCAGTTTTGAGTACTTCTTTGCTTATGGTGTTTCTCTCTTGACCCATGTAGAGTGTGAGCATCCAAAGTACCATGGTTTGTGTAGCAAACGCTTTGGTACTGGCTACCCCTTTTTCTATACCTGCACGGGTCAAGATGGCAGCATCACTCTCACGTACGATGGATGAGTTGTCAACATTACAGATGCTAAGGCTCTTAAGTCCTGCACGTTTTGCCATCTTAAGTGCTTCTAAGGTGTCAGCCGTCTCACCACTTTGTGAGATAGTAATGAAAAGGGTATCTTTGGTAAGCAATGGCTCTTTATATCTAAACTCAGAGGCTATCTCTATATCGCAACGTACTTTAGCGATACGTTCAAAAAGATATGCTGAGGTAAGAGCAGAGTGGTAACTGGTACCACAGGCACAGATTTTGATGGCTTTGATACTGTCAAACAATGCTGTGTCTATTTCATCAAAAGCGATGCTCTCATCTAATACACGTCCTATCATAGTGTCTGTCATTACACGGCTTTGTTCATAAATCTCTTTTTCCATAAAAAATCTGTAGCCATCTTTTTGTGCAGAGACTTTGTCTGTCGTGAGTGCTTGCTTTGTGAAGCTTTTTTTGCCATTGGCATCAAAGAGTTTGACTTCTCCTTGTTTGGCATATCCATATTCCCCATCTTCTAAGTAGTAGACTTCTGTAGCCTTACCGATGATAGGAGTATCTGAAGAAGCAAAGTAGACATCATCACCGTTAAAGCCTATGAGCATAGGGGAGCCATTTTTAGCAAAGTAAATGGTATCAGGATCTGCTTCAGTAATAAGTAAGGTAGCGTAAGCGCCATCAAGTCTTTGAATAGTCTCTTCAAAAGCAGAAAATACATTTGTATTTGTTTTATGGTTCTTTTCAAAAAGATGCACGATAGTCTCAGTATCGGTTTGGCTTAAAAAGTTTACACCATCATTTTGAAGTTCAACTTTGAGTTCTTGATAGTTTTCTATAATTCCATTATGTACGACATAAGAGTATGCACCTAGGTGTGGGTGTGCATTAAGTTCTGTAGGTTTACCGTGTGTTGCCCAGCGTGTATGTCCAATGCTGATACCAAAGCCTTCTGTATGGTAGTTTTTTGTTTTTTCTCTAAGGTTTTCGAGTTTACCGATGGCTTTAAACTGGTTGAGTTTATCGCCCTCTATGACAGCGATACCTGCAGAGTCATACCCACGGTACTCTAACTCTTGAAGCCCATCAAGCAGTATCTCTTTTTTTTCTTCATTTCCTAAATACCCTACGATTCCACACATATCTATTTTTCCCCTATAAGTTTTTCTACAATTTTGTCAACATTATGACAAAAGTTTCCATTCTTTTCGATGAGAAACATGTCCCGTACACGGTTTTTCAGTGTATGCACTTTAGCTGTGACAATGTCTATCTCCATCTCATCAAACATCTCTATGATATACGCAAGCAGTCCCTTTTGATTTTTACTTCTTAAATGCATAAGTGCATAGGTAGGAGAGTGTTCACAGTCAACATCTATATCTTCTTTATGTATCTCTGCTACATAATCGATGGTTTTGTAGGTATGCCTAAATGCATCATGGATAAACTCCTCTATAAAGCCTATCTCTTCTTTCTCTATATTTTGTGCAAAATCAATTTTAAAATATTTGAGTTCATTAAAAAGTTTACAAATATCCATATTAACAATATCAAGATTTGAGAGTTTCGACAGTAAATAGGCAAGATTAAAGTTCTCTGACCTGATAATCTCTATAGTAAGGTATTCGTGGTTGGAGATGTAGTATTCATACTGTTTGGTTTCAAATGCCTTTTTGGAGATATCTACAATACGTTGCGGATGATAACGTAAAAAGAGTAGGTTTGAAGGCATTTGGAGTATCTTTTTCTGTTGTGACTTTTTAAGTGCAATAAAGTCAGCATTCTTCTTGAGTGACTGTTCTTTTTTTGCACGTTTAGCTGCTTCACTGAGCATGGCAGTACGTCCTAAGACTTCTACAGACTGTCTATAGAGTGTACGAATGAGTTTTGCAGAAAAAGAGTTATAGATATCTCCTCCCACCCCCGACATATCTGCATAGGTGAGTACGTAAATCATATCTAACATTTTTTGATTTGGAAAGTGTGAGGCAAAACCTAAAATCACCTTCTCATTGTAGACATCTTCCCGTTGAGCGACATTGGACATAAGTGTATGGTAGAGTATGAGTGTCTCTCCCATCTTGATGAGTTTTTCATCCATATGTAGTTTGTTGGCAAATATTTTAAATAAAGAAACACCTACATGATGATGGTCACGTTTGCGTCCTTTCCCTGCATCATGTAAAAATGTTACCAGTTTAAGCATAGCTTTTTCATCATCTGTAAAACGGTCAAACAGGGTTTGTATGAAAGTGTCTTCTATGTGTTCGAGGAAATATATGCAGCGTATAGAGTGAATATCGACAGCATACTGATGGTAGCCATCAAACTGTGGCAGATCAACTACTTTTTTTATGGGAGGGATGGCATACTTAAGAAGTCTTGCATGCGAGAGTGATGTGAGAATGGAATAACAATAAGGTTGATAAAATATTTGAGCAATGGTTTTGTAGAGTGCATCATCAGGACGTTCAGGTTTTTCAACGGTGATAAGTTTTTGTAAAAATGTCGGATGAATATGAAAAGGTTTTTCTGCTTGTGTATTGAGCTGTTGGAGTAAACCGTTAAATGTCCTAGCTTTAGGGAAGAGACAGTTTTTACTCTCATCAATGGTCACATATTTATGGGTCAGCTTATCGAGCCAAATGGTACTGTAAAGTCTAATGATTTTAAGTGACTCGGTCACTTTTTTTGCAAACTGCATATGTCCTTTGGGAGTCTCAGGGTAGCCCAAAAGTTTCGCAATCTTGGGAATAAGGTCTAAACGTAGTTTGTCCTCTTTTTTATGCGTAGCCAAATGTAGGGCAGAACGTACACGAAACAGAAACTCCAAAGCAATACGAAAAGAACGATACTCCTTTTCGTCAATGATATCTGCTGGCAAATCTTTAATGTTGGATACATTATAAAAAATCTTTCCTATCCAGTAGACCAGATTTGCATCTCTAAATCCTCCAACACCTTCTTTTAGGTTTGGCTCCATTGTCAGTGGATATTTGTGATGTTTGGTCTCTTGTTCTTCAAGTTTTTGGTGTATGAACATTTTTACATCATGGTGGCGTATCTGGGTAATGGCATTTTGGGTTTCTGTCCAGATGAAGTTGGAACCTTCTATAAAGCGTGACTCAATGAGTGCTGTTTTGATGGTGATATCTGTTTGAGACACTTCGAAAAGTTCTTCAACGGTATGTACTCTATGTCCCAGTTTAAGTCCTGTATCCCAAAGAATGTAGAGTATCTTCTCTATCATCTCCTTTTCATTGTATCCGGGGATGTCTTTGTAGACTATCATCAAGTCAATGTCAGAGTAGACACAAAGTTGCTCACGTCCGTAGGAGCCTAAAGCAACAAGTGCCAAAGGAATGGAGTTCTTCATAGGAGCATAGTCACCAAACATCTCACGCTGAGCCACTTTGAAAATAAGTTTTAAGATGCTGTCTATTTTTTTCGTATGTTTCACAAGGAAGTCTTTACCACCAGAGGTAGCAAAGGTCTCTTCCAAGGTATCAAAATAGGTTTTTATCTCTTCTTTTAAAACTTTTGCTATCTTAAAATCAGGTGCATTCTCATACAAAAGTTCTTCTATCTGTGCTTTTACTTTCTCCACTTAGTAACTCCTAATTAATTAGTGATATAATAGCAAAAAATTACCAAATGGATGGTGTGATGGATTTGATAGCAAAAGTACATAACCGTGAGCGACTGAGCCAAGAAGAGGGTGAAGCACTCTATGATTTGGATTTGTACACATTAGGTGAACTTGCCGATGAAATACGTAGAGAAAAATTTGGAAACAAATCATACTTCAACATCAATCGCCATATCAATCCTACCAATGTTTGTGCAGATGTCTGTAAGTTTTGTGCTTACTCTGCGACACGTAAAAACCCTAATCAATATACACTTACCCATGAACAGATTTTAGAGATTGCTACAAACTCTATTGAAAAAGGTGCCAAAGAGTTACATATCGTCTCTGCACATAACCCTAAAGACGGGATAGAGTGGTATATGGGAGCCTTTAGAAAGATACGTGCGAAGTTCCCTGATGTACATATCAAGTCTATGACTGCCGCTGAGATAGACTTTATTACACGTGAGTATGGACACTCATATGATGAAGTCATAGATATGATGATAGAAAATGGTGTAGACTCCATGCCTGGTGGAGGTGCTGAAATCTTTGATGAAAAAGTTAGAGAGTATCTTTGTAAAGGTAAAGTAACTTCTGACCAATGGTTAGAGATACATGAAAAGTGGCACAACAGAGGCAAAGAGTCAAATGCTACTATGCTTTTTGGGCATGTAGAGACACGTGCTCACCGTATAGACCACATGTTACGCCTACGTGACTTGCAAGACAGAACAGGTGGGTTTAATGCCTTTATCCCGTTGGTGTATCAAAAAGAGAACAACTACCTTAAAAACTGTAACTTCCCTTCTGGGCAAGAGGTACTTAAAACGTATGCGATAGCCAGAATATTGCTAGATAATATCCCTAACATCAAAGCCTATTGGGCTACAAGTACTATCAACCTAGCACTCATCGCCCAAGAGTTCGGAGCCAATGACCTAGACGGTACCATTGAAAAAGAAGCCATCCAATCTGCCGCAGGAGCCAAAAGTGCCAACGGTATGGAGTTAGATGATTTTATTGCACTTATCAAAAACTCTGGGTTTACTCCGGTGGAGAGAGATAGTCTATATAATGAATTGAAAGTGTATGCGTAATAAGCTAAAAAATATAAAATGAAAAGAATTAACTAACCTAATGAATACTAATAAGATAGAAGAAGGATGGGCAAGAGCTGGAATTTTTGATAAAGTAGATAGATTTAAATATGTTAACATGGATAATTTTATATATCAAGGAAATACACTAACTCATTATACAAATTTATCTGGATTACAAGGTATTATCGAAAGTAATGGGTTTTGGTTATCTGATCATAGATTCTTAAATGACTCTGAAGAATATAATAATGGACGAAAGTTAGTTCAATCTATATTGCAAGACTTATTGATGGAAAACAAATATAAAGAATTTAAAAATATTTTAAAAAATATTTTTCATTTATTAAATAATGAAGATGAATCACCATTTTATATTTGTTCTTTTTCCAGTAAAGAAGATTGTTTAAATCAATGGAAAGGTTATGCTAATTTTGATGATGCAGTTGCAATAATTTTTAAAAATGATACTAAAAAACTACATGGATATTATTTTAATCAAATACCAATATTTACAACATCTAAAG
>JALXBG010000085.1 GCA_026991605.1 Sulfurovum sp. | reverse complement strand
TTGAAGGTAAAGCACAAGATATCGGTGGTTATTTCCACCCAGATGATGCAAAAGCTGAAGCTGCGATGAGACCATCTGCAACTTTAAATGCAATTATTGACGCTATCTAAGTGTCACACTTCGCGAAGGATTTTCCTTCGCACCCACTTCTTAAGTATCTAGTGTAAAAAGATACTCCCGAGACATCCGTCTCGCATAGGGTTGATGTAGCCTCTTTTGTCGCAAAGCATAATTGATAACAAACATTATGATTTATGTTTTGCTTTGAGGTTCCCTATAATACTCACTTAAAGGAAGAATAAATGAAAAAAGGTAAAAAAGTATCGATTATCGGTGCAGGAAATGTTGGTGCGACTGTTGCTTATTCACTGGCAATGAAAGGTGTATGTCACGAGATTGTCTTAAGAGATAGAAATGTAGATGTTGCACGAGGTAAAGCACTCGATATGTCACAAGCTGCCAATGCAGCACGTATGCATACACTTGTGACAGTAGCGGAAGATGCAGCGGGTATGGCTGGTTCAGATGTTGTGGTTATCACTGCAGGGTCACCAAGACTTCCAGGTATGAGTAGAGATGACCTTCTTATGATTAATGCTGAAATTACGCGTGAAGTTGTACAAGATGTAAAAGAACATGCACCAGATGCTATTATCATCATGGTTTCAAACCCTCTTGATGTAATGACCTATGTGGCATTGAAAGCTTCTGGTTTCCCTAAAGAGAGAGTTATCGGTATGGCCGGTATCTTAGACTCTGCAAGAATGGCACACTTTATCCATGAAAAAATTGGTTATGGGGCAGGACAGATACGTGCTTCAGTAATGGGTGGACATGGTGATGATATGGTACCTCTTCCTAAGTTCTCTACTGTTGCGGGTGTTCCTTTAACGGATGTTCTTGATGAAGAAGAGATTTTGGAAATCGTTGAACGTACTAAGGGTGGTGGAGCTGAGATTGTTGGTTACCTTAAAACAGGTTCAGCATACTATGCCCCTGCAAAATCAACAGCAATCATGGTAGAAGCTATTTTAAAAGACACAAAGCAGATTCACCCTTGTGCAGTATTGCTTGATGGTCACTATGGACACTCTGATGTGGTCTCTGGTGTACCGGTAGCACTTGGTGCAAATGGGGTTGAAAAACTATTTGAAATGACACTCAGTGAAAATCAAAAAAGAAAATTTGCAAAAAGTGTTGACTCTGTTAGAGGTATGATTAACGTACTTAAAGAAAAAAACTTTTTTGATTAATAGTAATATTTGTAAAGGATAAAATATGGAATATAGAATAGAAAAAGACACAATGGGAGAGATGAAAGTCCCTGCCGATAAATACTGGGGTGCACAAACACAAAGATCAGTACATAACTTTCAAATTGGTAATGAAAAAATGCCTCTTGAAGTGGTATATGGATTTGCAAACTTGAAAAAAGCTTGTGCTTTGGTAAACAATGGTCTTGGTCGTTTAGACGATGAAAAGACAAATGCCATTGCTAAAGCATGTGATATTGTACTCTCTGGTGAGCTTGATGACAACTTCCCATTGGTTGTATGGCAGACAGGTTCAGGTACACAGTCAAACATGAACATGAATGAAGTGGTTGCCAACAAGGCAACAGAACTTCTAGGTGCGGACTTTACAAAAGAGCACTTGGTACACCCTAACGATGATGTAAACAAAGGGCAAAGTTCTAATGACACCTACCCAACAGGTATGCGTATCGCTGAAGTAGTGGCAGTGACTGATAACCTTATTCCTGCACTGAATCAACTTAAAAATACACTGGACAGCAAAGCAAAAGCATTTGCTGATGTGGTAAAAATAGGTAGAACACACTTACAAGATGCGACACCACTTACACTTGGACAAGAGCTCTCTGGGTATGTTGCGATGCTTGAGACAAACCTCAAACAAATTAACGATGCATTGGTGTATTGTAGAGAACTTGCCATCGGTGGAACTGCCGTAGGTACAGGGCTTAACTCTCATCCAGACTTTTCAAACCTGGTTGCAGAACAACTCAATACCTTTATGGATAAAGACTACGGTTTTGTCTCTCAACCAAACAAATTCCATGCACTCACAGGGCATGATGCTGAAGTAGTACTCTCAGGAGCACTCAAAGCACTTGCAGCAAACTGTATGAAAATAGCAAATGATGTAAGATGGTTGGCATCAGGACCAAGATGTGGACTTGGTGAGATAGAGATACCAGCTAATGAACCAGGTTCTTCTATCATGCCAGGTAAGGTAAACCCTACTCAAGCTGAAGCACTTACCATGGTAGCTGTGCAGGTTATGGGTAATGATACAGCCATAGGTTTTGCAGCATCTCAAGGTAATTTTGAACTGAATGTATTTAAACCAGTAATCGCATACAATATCCTTCAATCAACCAAACTACTTGCTGATGCAATGAGAAGTTTTGATACAAATTGTGCAGTAGGGATTGAACCAATTAGAGCAAATATTGACAGATTTTTAAATGATTCTCTTATGTTGGTAACAGCACTTAATCCGTACATTGGTTATGAAAATGCAGCGAAGATTGCAAAAACAGCACATGCAAATGGTACAACACTGAAAGTTGAAGCCGTAGCACTGGGACTCATGTCTGCTGAAGACTTCGATAAAAATGTAAAACCAGAAGAGATGATTGCGCCCAAGGCTTAAACATCTGATTACTCTTTGCTCCTTTTGTTACCAAAAGGAGCACTCTCTTTTTTCTTTCTACTGTGTAGATATTTAACATCTCTCTTAAAAACATAGTATCTCTTATCTATTTAATCATAATTTATTATCTTTAGGCGTATAATAGTTGCATTATATAAAAAGGAGTACACGTGAATATTCATGAGTATCAAGCGAAACAAATATTCCAAAAGTATGGTGTTCCAACACCTAAAGGTATTATCGCCAATACACCAGAGCAAGCAGTAGCAAATGCAGGTGAACTTGGTGGAAGTGTATGGGTAGTTAAAGCACAAATCCACGCTGGTGGTAGAGGACTTGGTGGTGGGGTAAAACTTGCTAAGTCAAAAGAAGAAGTGAGAGATTTGGCAACTGAGATTCTTGGAATGACCCTGGTAACACACCAAACAGGTCCTGAAGGAAAATTGGTTCAAAAAGTGTACATCGAAGAGGGTGCAAACATCGTAGATGAGTTATATCTTTCTGTTGTACTTGATAGAGCAGCTGAAATGCCTATTATCATGGCTTCAACTGAAGGTGGTATGGACATTGAGACTGTAGCACATGAGACACCAGAAAAAATCATCAAAATTGCAGTAGATCCTTCATTTGGTTTCCAAGGGTATCATGGTAGAGAGCTTGTATTTGGTTTAGGTATCACAGATAAAGCAGAGCAGAAAAAGATGATAGACTTTGCTAAAAAAGTCTACACCCTGTATATGGAAAATGATGCAGAAATGATTGAAATCAATCCACTTATCAAAACAGCAGAAGGAAACTTTCTTGCACTTGATGGAAAAATGGGATTTGATGACTCTGCACTTGGACGTCACCCAGATATTGAAGATATGAGAGATATCTCTGAAGAAGATCCAGATGAAAGAGAAGCATCTCAGTATGGTCTTTCTTACATCGCTCTTGATGGTGAGATTGGTTGTATGGTAAACGGTGCCGGCCTTGCTATGGGTACCATGGACACGATTAACTACATGGGTGGAACACCTGCAAACTTCCTTGATGTTGGTGGTTCAGCAAATGCTGAGACAGTGGCAAAAGGATTTGAAATTATTCTTAAAAATCCAAATGTAAAAGCTATTTTTGTAAATATCTTTGGTGGAATTGTAAGATGTGACAGAATTGCAAATGGTATTTTGGAAGCAACAAAATTGGTAGATGTAAATGTACCAGTTATTGTTAGACTTGATGGAACAAATGCTCCAGAAGCAGCAGAGATTCTTAAAAATGCAAATATCGACAACGTCATCGCAGCAACAGACCTCGGTGATGGTGCAGCAAAAGCAGTAGCAGCAGCAAAGGGAGAGTAATAGATGTCAATTTTAGTAAATAAAGATACAAAAGTAATCGTTCAAGGTTTTACAGGTGGAGAAGGTACTTTCCATGCTGAGCAATGTATGGATTATGGTACACAAATTGTAGGTGGTGTAACACCAGGAAAAGGTGGACAAACACACCTTGGGAAACCAGTATTTAATACAGTAAAAGAAGCTGTAGCTGCTACTGGAGCTACAGTATCTATGGTATTTGTACCACCAGCATTTGTTGGTGACGCAGTGATGGAAGCAGCATCAGCTGGTATCGAACTTGCAGTGATTATTACTGAAGGTGCACCTGTACGTGATATGCAAGCAGCCAAAGCATGTGCTGTTAAAAATGGTATGATGACTATTGGGCCAAACTGTCCAGGTGTGATTAGTGCAGATGAGTGTAAAATTGGTATCATGCCTGGTAACATTTTCAAAAAAGGAAATGTTGGTCTTATCTCTAAATCAGGTACATTGACATACGAAGGTGCAAACCAAGTGGTTAAAGAAGGTTTTGGTATTACTACAGCTGTAGGTATCGGAGGAGACCCAATTATTGGACTTTCATATAAACAACTTCTTAAAATGTTCCAAGACGATCCTGAAACAGAAGCGATTGTAATGATTGGTGAAATTGGTGGAGATCTTGAAATTCAAGCCGCGAAGTTTATCAAAGAAAACATCACTAAACCAGTAGTTGCTTTCATCGCAGGTCAGAGCGCACCTGCAGGTAAAAGAATGGGGCATGCAGGTGCCATTATTTCTGGAAGTGCTGGAACTGCAAAAGAAAAAATGGATGCACTTGAAGCTGCAGGCGTAAAAGTCGTTGTTTCTCCAGCAGAAATTGGTAAAGCAGTAAAAGAAGTTTTATCTTAATCTTTTCTACTTTATTTGAGGGCTTTGCCCTCAATTCTCACTAGGTTAACTTTCTTCAAAAAATATTTTTAAACATCTTAAATTTAGAGAAAAAACTTTGATTTATTTGATTATTTACTTGCTTCAAATAGTAACAACCCTACTTATAATAAAGACAATTAAACCTTATTCATACCCACTTTACTAAAACTAAGCTATCCTAATTCTAGTGAATAATAAATCTCACGTAATTATATTAAAAATAAAGGGGAACCAATGTCAACATTAATGACAGCTCCAGCGAATACGCCAGTGTGGGTAGATACAGCTAGATGTAAAGCATGTGATATCTGTGTGGATGCCTGCCCAGCAGGTGTACTTTCTATGCAACCGGAACCAACTTCTACATTAGGAGCAATGATTTCAGTGATTGCACCTGATGCATGTATTGGATGTAATGAGTGTGAACTTTCATGCCCAGATTTTGCTATTTATGTGGCAACAAAAAAAGAGTTTAAATTTGCAAAATTGACAGATTCGTCAAAAGCAAGACAAGAAGCAATTGCTGAAAATGGGTATAGATTACCCGAAGATTATAAGGAGGCTAACTAATGTCAGCGACAAGAGAAATTATTTCAAGTGGAAATGAACTAGCAGCCATTGCATCAGTGGATGCAGGATGTATGTTTTTTGCAGGATATCCATTAACACCATCAAGTGAAATTATGCATGTTGTTTCTGATCTTCTCCCAAAAATTGGTGGAGCAGCGATACAAATGGAAGATGAAATTGCAGGTGTAGCAGCAGCAATTGGTGCAGGGATGTCTGGTGTTAGAACACTTACTGCAACTTCAGGACCAGGTATTTCACTTAAAGCTGAAAACCTTGGTTTGGCACAGATGTGTGAAGTCCCATTGGTTGTTATAAATGTTATGAGAGGAGGACCATCAACTGGCCTTCCAACACGTGTATCTCAAGGGGATGTTGCGCAAGCAAAAAATCCATCTCACGGTGATTATAAATCAATTACACTTTGTGCAGGTAACCTTGCAGAGTGTTACACTGAGACTGTAAGAGCATTTAACCTTGCTGATAGATTTATGCAACCTGTTTTTGTGTTACTAGATGAAACTCTTGGACACATGCATGCAAAAGCTGAGATACCTACAGCTGAAGCAGTAAAGGAAGCTATTGTTCCTAGAAAAACATTTACGGGACCAGCTGAAGAATATCTTCCTTATGGTGTAGAGCAAGACCAACCAGCAGTACTTAACCCAATGTTTACAGGGTATAGATACCACTATACAGGTCTTCATCATGATGCTTCTGGCTTCCCAACTGAAGAAATTGAGACATGTAGAAAATTGATTGATAGACTCTTTATTAAAGTTGAAAAATTTCAAGATGAGATTGAACTCAATGAAGAATATATGGTAGATGATGCTGATATTCTTATTATTGGTTATGGTTCGGCATCATTAGCGATTAAAGAAGCAATTAATATTCTTAGAAAAGAGGGTATCAAAGTGGGTATGTTTAGACCAATTACACTTTGGCCATCTCCTGAGACAAGAATGCATGAACTTGGACAAAAATTTGACAAAGTACTTTCTGTCGAGCTTAATCAAGGGCAATACCTAGAAGAGGTACAAAGAAGTATGGGTAGATTGGATATTGCAAAATTAACCAAAACTAATGGTCGTCCATTTTCCCCAAGTGATATTATCGAAAAAGTAAAGGAGCTATAAGATGGCATTTAACTATGACAACTATTTAAGAGTAAACAAGATGCCAACACTTTGGTGTTGGGGATGTGGTGATGGTATCATATTAAAATCATTTATCCGTGCAGTTGAAAAAATTGGATGGAAAAAAGATGATGTATGTATTGTTTCTGGTATTGGATGTTCAGGAAGATTTTCTTCTTATGTAGACTTTAATACGGTGCATACGACACATGGTAGAACCATTGCATTTGCAACAGGTATCAAACTGGCTAACCCAGATAAACATGTCGTCTGTGTAGCAGGTGATGGTGATGGCCTTGCTATTGGTGGTAATCATACCATTCATGGTTGTAGAAGAAATATTGATATGACAATGATTCTTATCAATAACTTTATTTATGGATTAACTAACTCACAAACAAGTCCAACTACACCACAAGGTATGTGGACTGTTTCTCAAAAAGCAGGAAATATTGACCCAACTTTTGATGCTTGTGAACTTGCTATTGCTGCTGGTGCATCTTTTGTTGGTCGTGAGACAGTAAATTCTCCTAAAAAAATGGAAAAGTTAATGCTTCAGGCTATGGAACATAAAGGGTTCTCATTTTTAGATATTCAATCTAACTGTCACATTAACCTTGGTAGAAAAAATAAAATGCAATCTGCTATGCAAAACCTTGATTGGATTGACAGTATTACTGTAAGTAAAAAGAAATATGATGCAATGTCTCCAGAAGAGCAGTTAAATCTTTTCCCTACGGGTATTTTAAAACAAGATACAGAAGTGAGAGAGTACTGTGACATGTATGACGATATTAAAAAAGTACATCAAGGTAAGAGAGCAAAAATCACTCAAGATGACTTTGCTAAAAAAATATAAGGAGAAGAGCTATGAGTAAAATTGTAATGAGATTTACTGGTGTTGGTGGACAAGGTGTTCTTCTTGCTGGTGAGATTTTTGCAGCTGCAAAAATTAAAGAGGGTGGTTTTGGGATTAAAACAGCTACCTATACATCACAAGTTCGTGGTGGAGCAACCGTTGTTGATATTCAATTAGACAATAAAGAGATTTTTTATCCATATGCGATTGACAGTGAGATTGATTTTATGCTTTCTGTTGCTGATGTAAGTTATCAGCAGTTTAAAGGTGGTGTGCGTGATGGAGCTACAATTGTTATTGAACCAAATCTTGTACATCCAACAGATGAAGATAGAAAAAGATGGAATATTGTAGAAATTCCTATTATTACTATTGCTAAAGAAGAGGTAGGAAATGTGATTACTCAATCGGTAGTTGCACTTGCTATTGCAAATACTTATACAAAAGCATTAGATAAACAACTTCTTATTGATACTATGCTTTCAAAAGTACCTAAAAAAGTTCATGAGCTTAATTTAAAAGCTTATGAACTTGGTGAGAAATATGCAAATGAGGCTATGGCATAGTCCATTGCTTATTACGCTTTCTCTCTTTACTGAGAGAAAGACTTATTAACATTTCCTAAAATACACACTTCTTTGTAGAATCTTTATTCTATTTCTTTATGTTAAGTTATCTTCTATTGTTCTGCTATAATAATGAAAATTGACAAAGGAATTTAGTGATGAATGGTAACCACGATGAAGATGAAGAAGAGTACGGACTAGGAGATTTTTTTGGTCGAACACCTCAATCTAGTTATTTTGAGATAGCAAAAACAGCTAATCAAAATATTGTTGAAAATGAGATAGAAAAAGTCTTTAGACGACTTGCAGTAGCAGAACGTATGTTAGAAGAGCGTGAGCTAGATGATGAGTTAGAACGAGAGATTTCACGAACAGTTATTGACAAAGATATTGATGAACGAACAGCTACGGTATTTATTGACCTTGTAGGGGCAATTGTTACTCAGTGTGAGTAAGCTTTTCTATTAAATAGGTTTTTCTGCATGGCTATTTACTTCCCCAGCCATGCATTTTTTTTGTAATGATAATATCATAATTATTACATAGATTATCAATGGTATTGGTTGCTACATAGTTATGCTCTTCTAAGAGTTGAAGCCATCTATAACGTAGAGTATAATTTTCTTTTCTAACAAAAATAATGAGATTTCCTGCATTTCTAGTGACCTGATGCAAACGTCTTAAAAAGTCACTTTCCATCTCTAAGTCTATGGTTGCTGTTACAAAGACAAAATCATACTGTTTACCTTGCATAAGATACGATTTACGTTGAAGATGAAAAAGGTTTACTTTTGCATGGGTATCATATTTTTGATGCATTTGTACTTCTATAGAGTTATCTAGTAGATTGAGTTGATAATAGTAGTCTTTTTTACTACAGTAATCATTGAGTAGTTCAACAAGTGGATTATCTTGGTCTGTAAAGTGAACAATATCTAAAGAGGGATTCTCTTTTATAATGCTCAACAGTGTTTTGAGTTTGTCTTTTTCTAAATCTTTCATAGATGTAGTGTAACAAAAAAATATTAATTTATTAGAGTATAATACTTAAAAAAGTATGCCTATGAATTACCAACAAATTCTTAATGAAATCTATGAGGAAATACAGCCTGAACTGTTACGTGGAAAAGTTGCAGATTATATTCCTGCTTTGGCTGAAGTAGAGAAGGGACAGTTTGCTATGACTGTGACTTTAGCAGATGGTACAGTCTACTCTGTAGGAGACAGTAAAAAGGCTTTTTCTATCCAGAGTATCTCTAAAGTATTTACATTTACGCTAGCACTTGACATCTACTCTAAAGAGCTTTATAAAAGAGTAGGTGTAGAGCCTTCTGGAAATCCTTTTAACTCTTTGGTACAGTTGGAGTATGAAAATGGTATTCCCCGAAACCCTTTTATCAATGCAGGCGCCATCACGATTACTGATTCTCTGATTAGTTACTACAAGGATGAGTATAAAACACTTGAAGTCATTATGAACTTTATACGTGAGATATCGGGTAATCCTACGCTCTCATTTGACCAAGTGGTTGCCAATTCTGAGATGGAGCATGGAGACAGAAATTTGGCACTTGCCAGACTTATGAAAAGTTTTGGGAACTTTGAAAATGATGTCTTAGGTTCAGTCATGACCTACTTTAAACACTGTGCAATTACGATGAACACAGAAGAACTCTCTCGTTCCATGCTCTTTTTAGCTTTTGGAGGTACAGACCCTATCTCCGGTAAAGTGTTTGTTAGTACACGCAAAGCAAAGCGTATTAATGCGGTTATGCTTACCTGTGGACATTATGATGCCAGTGGTGAGTTCGCTTTTCATGTGGGGCTTCCTGCAAAGAGTGGTGTGGGTGGTGGTATCGCTGCGGTCGTTCCAGGAGTAATGTCCATTGCTGTATGGTCTCCAGCATTGAATAAATATGGAAATTCGCATTCAGGGACATTGGCTTTGGAAAAATTTACAACTAAAACGGGATTATCCATATTTTAATATGTTATAATTCGCATAAGGGAACCTCGACCAATAGGTGGTACCCACAACATCACTAGCTTTTTTCTAGGCTAGGCACTCTTTTGAAACCCTAGTGTAGCTAAGGTGAAAAAGAGTAACAACGCATAGGGGAAAGCTAGTGATGCCCGAAGGTGGGCTTTGCAAACGCAATCTTGCACAAGATATTTACTTCGTCTTAGCTAAGGCTAGGACTTGAAAATCTCTTGCACAATCTTACATTTGCAAAACCCATTGTGGGTAACACCTATTGGTCGAGGTTCCCTAAGGTGCAACAGGTAGTTGCTGGTGACATCTTTGTCACGAGAGGAAAGTCCGGGCTGCAAGCAAAGCAGGGCTCCATCTAACAGATGGCCAGAGTAATCTGAGGGCAAGTGCAACAGAGAGAAAGTAGTCCATATCTTTTAGGTATGGTCAATGTGAAAGGGTGGGGTAAGAGCCCACCAGTACTTATGGTAACATAGGTAGCTAGGTAAACCCTGTCCGCAGCAAGAAGTATATGGTATAAGCTTTGCAAGCTGTTCAATCAGCACACATACTTCGCTCGAGCATAGTGGCAACACTATGCCTAGATAAATAACTACCCACGACAAAACCCGGCTTATCGTTGCACCTTACTAATATTGAAGTCTTTTAGATCTATATTAGCTTCTTAAAATAATTTCTCAAATTAAAATTTAAAAATAGTAAAATAAATCAGTTATTAATTATCGTGAAAGAGATTATTATTTCAGAATCTTATACATCATATTCAAAATATTGCTCAACAGATTAAGAACATCCTGCAGTAAATGTAATGGGAGTGTGTAGTTATGTGTAATGCGAGATTAAAGTCGTTCTATTTTTCCTCTATGTAAAGTAACAATGCCTTTTTGTTCCAGTTCTTTGAGTAAACGTGACACAACCACTCTGGCACTTCCAAGTTCCGTTGCCAACTGTTCATGGGTGATTTCTATTATGTTTTGAGGTTGTTTGTTAAGCCATTCAATGATACGTGTATCGAGACGTTTAAACTTAATGTCATTGATGAGTCCTGCAAGCTCTTCAAAACGGAGTTGGTAGAGTGAGAAGAGATAACTCTGATAGACATCACTTAGCTGTGTAAGTTTTTTGACACTCTGGGAGGATATGACAAACCCTTCTATGCCGGTAAGTGTCTCTGCAGAAGCAATAGCTGGAGTGTTAGAAAAGAGTGAAGCTGTATTGACTATACATTGCTCACCGGCTTTGAGATTGTAAAGTGTGATGTCTTCAATAGTATCAGACTGTGTATAGAGACGTACTTCTCCGTGAATGAGCCATAAGATGTTTTCGCACACATCCCCTTGATAAAAGAGTAGTGTACCTTTAGGTATGGAAACAGGTGTGATATGTTGTTCTAAAAAGCTAAGTGCTTCAGGTTCGAGTTTGTCAAGAAAAGGGTAAGAAGTGAGTTTCATAGTAGCTCCATGCTATAGTGAGATACTATAGCATGATAAACTTTTAGTCTTTTTTAACGTGACATCCAGTGTTGATGCCAAGAAGTGCGTAGGGTGGGCACCATCCGATGATAGCTGTAAAAAGAAGTACTCCTCCAACTACGTCAGCGATGATATTTCCATTCATTACACCCCAAGCGATTGCTGCGGCACCTACGACACCTCTAATGATTCTGTCTATTTTTCCTACGTTACATGTCATATTTGACTCCTATTTGTTAAGATAGGCGTAGTATGACAGCATTTATATGCTTTGTCTGTAACATAGGTTGCATAAGGTTAGTTATGCTTCCTTTTTGTGTGTTAAATAGAGTGCCAACCCAGTAAAGACAGCACCACCAATGATATTCCCGATAGTAACTGGTATCTCATTCCATAACCACCAGTCGGACATCGTAACATCTGCACCAAGCATCATACCTGTTGGGATAACAAACATGTTTACCACGGCGTGTTCAAAACCTTGACCAAAGAAGATTAAGATAGGTAACCACATAGCAAATATTTTACCGATAGTTGTTGTGGCTGTAAGTGCCATGACAACACCCAGTGTTACCATCCAGTTACAAAGTATGGCTTTGACAAAGACAGTTACAAGTCCATCGCTACCTAAGTGTGCATAGCCTAAAGTTTTTGCTGTTGCTATTTTTTTGATAAGGTCTATAACAGGAGAACTGTCTATATGCCCAAATTTACTGATGGCTATAACAAAAAGACCAGCATAGATGAGACTTCCAACAAGGTTACCGATGAAAACCCAACTCCAGTTACTCAGCATTTTAGAAAAAGTGATTTTACCTTCACTAAGTGCCACAGGTAAAAGTGCAAAGCTTCCTGTCATGAGCTCTAGACCAAGTAAGACAATCATCACGAAACCTACAGGGAAGAGTATCGCTCCTACGATAGGTGTATGTGTCTGTGCTGTTGCTGTGATGGCCAGTGTTGTAGCAAAACCTAGGAATGCACCAGAGAGTGCTCCACGTATTAATAGATTTTTAACATCTAAACCGGCTTTGTATGTTCCTGCTGCAATCATTTGATCGACAACGACTTCTGGTTTTACGTAACTCATTTATACCTCACTTTTTTAATATGGTACATTTTAGCGAGTTGTGGGTTTATTATGTACAAAAAAGTGATTAAATTATCATCATATGGCTAGTTAAAAGTTGTAATTCCCGATAATCCTAAATTGATTGTAGTTTTGTAGTGCCTGATTGTTCTCATCTATACCTGCATAAAATGTTACATCAGCATAGGCAGCAGTGAGTGACATAGATGTGCTAAAGCTATATTCGAGGACAACATCAAGTTCTTTGGATTCATACTCATTGTTTTGTGCTGACTTGAATGATCCCAGAGCTAAGCCCAGGTTTAATCCATCTATACCTATGGCATAAAAGTGATACCCTGCACCTAAAATCCATGCTTCTCCTGCCATACCAACGGCATCAAGTGTCTGGTCTTCCATGGAGGTAAAGAGTGCACCTCCCCCAAGGTTAAGTCCTGTAGCACCAGTGCTTCCTGTGTCTTTGTTGTAAGCAGCTAAAACGTGTACGCCTATGGCTTCGGAAGCGAGTTCCATACTTATGCCGTAGGTCTGGGCATATTGTGCCCAAAGTTTTGCTGCACCACTCTCTTGTGACCCATCATATTGTAGTCCTAGCGTGAGCGAAGAGTAAGCATTAAAGGTCTTTTCGTAACCGAGTTCTGCATACAGTACATTTGCAATATCTTGGTAGTTGTAGTACCAAAGGCTTAATGAAATATCTTTAATGCCTTCATAACTTACGGATGCATAGACGATACCATCAATGTCATCCGTTCCTAATGTTTCACCTATGTTGACAAACTTTTGTGCATCTACGCCATTTTCCCAGCCTACCATTTTGGTAATATACCCAGCACTCAGTGTGAGGTCTTTTATACTCTTGTCTGTAATTGTGTAAGCTTCAAAATAGTTAGGGATCATACGGATGTCATCTGAGTCTGCGTGTGGTGTGTCTAAAATTTGTCGTCCAAGTTTTACTTCTGTTTCTCCCCATTTTCCATCAAGATAAGCTTCTGTAAGTTGAGCAAAACTATCTCCATGGGCATCGAAGAAGTCAGGGTTTACATTGAGTGGGTTTTGATTTGTTGCCAGATTAAGTACACCATAGGCACTCAAACCTACTTGAAACCCATACCAACGCTTGGTATCAAAGTGAATATGTCCTGCTAGTGCATAGGCACTATTTGATGGTGCACCATTTTCATTAAAGTAAATGTATCCAGCACGAACTTGTCCTCGTGTGTGCATGAGAGGGTCATTGTTACCAACTACACCTCTTACGGTAGTAATTTTAATCTGTTCTTGTTTATTTACTGTAGATATATTTTCTTTTGAATAAATATTAATACTCATTATCATTAAAGTAATTGTGTTTAGTGCTATTTTGTTCATTTTATTTCCTGTGTTTTGTGTAGGGTGGGTTTTCTAACCCACCAATACATATGAATTTAACAACGGTGGGTAGCGCCTAAGGCATACATTTCAATAAATACCCACCCTACGGTTATATTTTTTCGACTTCTATTTTTTGGGCTTCATCTCTACGTAGTGCGATGAGGGTAGCACCTACTTCTATTTCCATGGTTTGTTTGGCAAGAGAACAGCCTTTGACAAGAAGCTCTTCTCCACGCATTACACCAAAAGAGTTAAGTCTGTCTTTAAGTGCTTTGTCCGCATGTATCTTAATGATTTCTGCTTTATTACCTTTTGTAAGTTCTGTTAAGTTCATCTGCTATCCTCCTGTTATCATAAGTGTAATTCTGTATGCGATAAAACTCAGTATCCATGCACTGGCGGTTGTCATAAAGAACAAGTAGACTAAATATTTCCATCCACCAGCCTCTTTGGCAAATACCATGGATGCTGCCAAGCATGGCAAGTAAATCATCACAAAGACGATGAATGCTATGGCAGCGGCAAAAGGAATGTTTGCTTTTATCTGCGCAATGAGACTGTTACTCTCTTGGTCAACCTGATCTCCAAGTGAATAAAGTACCCCAAGAGTAGAAACGACTACTTCTTTAGCTGCAAGCCCTGTTTCAAGTGCTACAGCCATGCGCCAGTCCATACCCAGTGGAGCAAAGAATGGTTCTGAAGCATGTCCTATTTTTCCTAAGTAACTTTGCTCTAAGAGTTTAAGTGACAGTTCATTATTTAATGCTGTTTTATTCTCTTGGTTGGCTGTTTGTTCTATTTTAGTTTGGTATTGTGCTTCTAACTTATGGTTTTTAGGGTAGTTAGATGCAAACCAAATGAGTATAGACGCTGCCAAAATAAATGTACCTGCTTTATTTAAATAACTTTTTGCCTGTCCATATACTGTGTGCCAAATGAGTTTAAGTGATGGCATACGGTACTTTGGCATCTCCATGACAAAAGGTTCATCATCCCCTTTAAAGACAAACATTTTGAGTGCTTTAGCCATAAGTAAGCCAAGCAGAGCTCCTGAAATGTAGATAATAAACAATATATTTCCTGCATGCTCTTGACCGAAAAACGCACCAGCAAAAAGTACATAGATAGGCAACCTTGCACCGCAGGACATAAAACCGATGATGAAGAGTGTGATGAGTCTGTCTTTTTCATTTTTAAGTGTACGTGCTGCCATGTACGCAGGCACAGAACATCCAAAACCAGTGACAAGAGGTATAAAGCTTTTCCCATGTAGCCCGAACTTATGGAAAAAACCATCAAGCAAGAATGCCACACGGCTCATGTACCCTGTAGTCTCAAGCAAAGCTATACCCAGAAAGAGGATGATAATGTTAGGTAAGAACATAATGACTGCCCCCACACCTGCTATCATACCATCTGCGACAAGTGATCCTAGCTCTCCATCACCCAATATGAATTTTGCTTGATTCCCTAACCAATCAAATGCAGCAGCGATGTAGTCCATAGGGACTGATCCAAGCTCAAAAGTAAGTTGAAAGAGTCCCCACATAAAGAATAGAAACAGTGGGATACCCAATATTTTATTGATAAGTAAATTATCTATCTTTTGTGTGAGGTTTTTTGCTCGCATACTTTTAACTGCCATCACTTCCATCTTTGCACCTTTGGCAAAGGCAAAGTGTTCATCGGCAAATATCTCTTGCAGGTCTTTTGTGTCAGTGTGTAAGTAGATGTGATTGAGTCCATCACGTACGATAGGAAGTAACTCTATCCATATAGGTTCGTCATGCATCTTCTTATAGACATCTTCATCTTCTTGGAGGAGTTTGACTGCTAGGTGACGGTAGGGAACAGGGCTTTTATAGTTCTTTTCATGCATAAAAGAGACAATATTGGCTATCTCTTCTTCTATGTGATCAGAGTAGACTACTTTAGAGGTGGTTTCATCTTTTTCATATACTTCTACGATGGCATGTTTGAGTTCTTCAATACCTCGTTTATCTGTAGCTGAAGTTTTGATGCAGGGTACACCTAATATAGCTGAGAGCTGTTTCTCATCTATTTCTATACCTTCTTTCTCGGCTTCATCACTCATATTGAGTGCTACGACTACCTTTTTACCCGTTTCTAGAAGTTGTGTGGTGAAAAGCAGATTTCTTTGGAGGTTTGTAGAGTCTACAACATTCACGATGACATCATATTCATCTGATTGTAAAAAACTTTTAGTCACTTTCTCTTCTATGGTGTACTCTGTAAGAGAGTAAGCACCAGGAAGGTCTATGATGTGTGCTTCATAGTTTTTACAAGTGACATCATCACAGATGGTAAATTCGATTTCTGTTTTATCTACAGTCACACCCGAGAAGTTACCTACTCTAAGTTTGGCATTAGATATGGCATTGATGAGAGAAGATTTTCCTACATTAGGCTGACCTGCTAATGCGATGACTATTTTTTCCAAAACTTTTCCTTATTTTATATTATAACTAAAGATAAATGATAGTAGTTATCAATATATTTATATTGAGAAGTATAGAGAAAGTTTTCTTAAAGTTTCTTAAAATGAGAGTTATTATCAATTAAATAATTTTCACTCACACTTATTCCCATGCTTGCGTGGTAACACTTATGACTGTTCAGTAGTTGTAGAGGTCTTTTTTAGTTTGTGTTTTGATGTGCGTTACTACGTACAATGTAGTAACGAGGAAGGTGTCCTGTGTGCAGTAGTGTTGCTGTCTGATGTTAGATTTGTATCGTTTTTGGCAAAAGCGCATGAACTTAGCAGTAAAAGGGATGAAAGTATGGTTATAAAACTATGCATAAAAGAAGTATAGCATAGGATGGAATTAAAATCATAAAGAGTGCAGTATTTTGTGGACTGATACATATATTTGATTATTTGTGAAAATTTGATAGACTAGAGATATATTATAAAGTAATGGAGTTAATGATGACTACAATGAGACTTACCATAGATGATAAAAGCCAAGACTTGGTAGAAGCTTTTCAAATTTTTGCCTCTAAGTTTCAAGGTGTTTCTGTGGAAATCGAAACACATGAAACAGAAGAAGAGGTACTAAGTAGTTTTAGAATAGCAATAAAAGATATAGCCAGTGGAGAAGGGGTAAAAAATGCCATATCATCTAAGGAATTTTTAAAAGAAATAACAAATGGCTAAAGTTGAGGTTTTCCAAAATTTTCGTAGGAAATTTAATAAGATAAACAAGAAAAATAAAAAACTCAATGATGATGTTGAAGCCCTTATTAAAACCTATAAACTCTCCACTTCTAAAAACTATGAGTTCTTTGGCAGTCTCTGGAGTTTTGTTACGAGTAAATACTACCTTTTCTCTAAAACTTCCAATACCCCAGCAAAATCCTTCTCATGTCCAAAACAGCTGTTGGAGTTACATATCATAAAGCCATCATTGGTGTCATTTTTGAGTAGGCTAAACGGATGAGGTAGGGTGTCGAGGTCTGCGATGTGTGGTTTGAGTTTTTCCTCGCGAGCTTTGATGATGACATCATCTTTTAAGTAGCGTATGACCATACGAGTCATGCGTGGGGTGGAAATGGGTTGTCTCATGACGTCGTAGGAGTAGATCTCCAAGGTTTTAAAGACAAACTTTTTGTAAACGATGTCTACAAGTGATGAAATACTATAGAGGGATGAGAGCATGGTCGCTACAGATGATGGGT
>JALXBG010000084.1 GCA_026991605.1 Sulfurovum sp. | reverse complement strand
AGTAGCAATTAAGTTAAAAGGTTGATTTTTTTGAGAAGTTTTTCTGAATCTAAAATTTGAATCTTTCTGTTTACTATGTTAATTATATTCTCATTTTTTAACTCTTTGAGGTGCCTTTCTACTATATGTCTTACTGTACCTATGAGATTTGCAGTTTCAGTATGGGAGAGTCCATCAAGAATATTAAAACGAAATAAATTGTTTGGATTAAAGTCTTGAACAATAAGTTTAACAAGTCTTTCGGAGGTAGAATAGAGAGAGATATCTGTAAGCATTTCTTCCATATATCGCATCTGTTTTGCTATGTATAGGTAAAATTTTTGACTAAACTCTGGAAAACTGTAAAGTAAATTACGTATAAATTCGATAGGGTATGCTATAAGTGTAGTATCTTCAAGTACTTCATAAGAGACATCATGTTCATCTCCATCTAAAATAGTCACTGTATCAAAAATATGATTATCACTGTATATATAGAGTGTTTGTTCTTTCCCATTCTCAATATTGAGTTGGTAACTTTTTATTTTTCCTTCTTTAACCACATAGACATTTTTTCTTAGTTCATCTGCTAAATATGCAGCATCCCCCTTTTTTAATGTGATTACTTGAGCTTTTATTTTATAAGGATAGATTGAGGTTTTCAAAAGGTAAAGGTAAATCAGCTATATTTTGCATGTAAAATCCTTTTTATGGTATATTTAGGAGTTGCAATAAATTAGTTTTAGTATATCAAAATATTATATATATGATTGTAAATATTTTTTTGAATTGATATAAATGCAACTTTAGTACCATTTATGAGAGCTATAAGCATGTTAGAATGTGCCTAATGAAAATAAAAAATTATTTTCTAAATTAAAGAGAAAAGGATATGAAATGGCAGATAATATAACATTGGTTCAACATGAAGATTATTATGATTTACTTTTACCAAATGGTGAGAAATTAGAAAGAGTAGCAAGTTTTACAGAAACTGATCCAAGTAGCTTTTTACAAGTGAGCGTAGAGCATTTAGGTTTAGTACCAAGAGAGTTAACCGTTGTTACAGGTGCAAAGCCAAGAACACTCAGCAAACGGGTACTAGGGTTAACTGGTCAATATTTGATTATGGATTATTTTGATCATGATGATAAAGTGATTGTCCAAGTTTTTGTGGCTCCAGATTATGAAGATATTATTGATGATAGTTTAAATCCTTATGTGGTAGATATGAAAGAAGTCATTTATACTGACTATATGGCACTTTCATAAATGGTATAATGGGCATTGTAGATTTTTAGGCAGACACTTGTACTGTGTAGGTGTAGTCTAATTTGGATGAACCTAGATTATGTAATAGGATTACTTTCTATTGTATAGTTTGGTATGAAGTATAAAAAGGATGAATGATGATAGCTATACCGACACAAAGAAGAGCATTTATAAAAGATCTTGAAGAAGCACAAGAAGAACTATGCCTAAATCTGGCTCATATTGATACGCAGGAGTCCATAGATAATATTATGCATATTTTGGTTGCCTTACGTATCGCTGCGATTGTTTATGATGAGCATACACTTCAAAAAAATATTGAAAAGATCCTTGCAATGATGATAAATCATGATAATCAGTGTGATCAAAAAACGGTACAAGGTTTATATGAACTCATAGATATGATGATATATCAATATAGAAACAATATGATTCATGTTGCATAAGTCATCCCATAAGACTTTTTATATGCACACTAGAAAGATAATGGTTAGTCGACAGTCACTATATCGACCAACTCTACCCCATCACACTCTTTTTTAAAGCGTTTATGTTTACGTGCATCTTCTTCTGCGAGTTCTAGCAGGTCTGCAAAGTCATTTTTACTTGCGGTGAACTCAAAAACCTCTTTTTGTGTTTTGATGTAAACTGTATTTTCATCTTTGGTAGAGAGTGCAAGATTTCTAAGCCCCGTGGCAAATTCACTTTTTATGGCTTTCATCACTTTTTCATTTTTGAGTAGGTCATTTAAACTTATTTCTTTGCTCACATCATTTTTACACATCACTGTGTAACTCACTTTTATCATACCTTCCATCCTTGGCTCCTTTGTATATGTAATAGTGTTATGATAGTCTATTTTTGTCAGAAGTATCAAAAATATGTCAAATTGACATATTTTCTAAGGTAAAAGGTTTAGCTGTCACATTTATGTATGAGTTTTTCCAAGTTTGAGACAGCCAAGTGACCTCTTTTGTTCATAATGACACCCTCTTCTTTGAGTTTGTGCATTTGTGTACTTACGACAGAACGTACAGAACCTATGAGTTCGGCTAAAGATTCATGAGATAGGTTGTTAATGAGTTTAACAGGGTGGTGCTCATCATCTTTTTCTGGGTGTGTATGGTCTAGTATGAGTTTTGCAAGTCTGGTGTTGGTGTCATGAAAGACCAAAGAGGTACCAAAAGACTCTAACGCTCTCATTTTTTCACCTAAGTAAGGTAAAAAGGAGGCATTAAATTCTGGATGTTTCATAACCCATTCTCTTGCTCTTTTTAATGGAAGTTGTAAGACGCTCATATGATCCATCACCACCGGGAATATAATATGCTCTTTCCCATCAAGCAGTGTAAATATATCAAAGATATCTCCTTCACCTTTTAAAAAAAGTGCCAAACTTCTTCCTGTATCTGGATCTATATGTGTTACTTTTAATCTTCCAGTAATGATGATAAATAGATATTTTTCTCCTATCTCTGGGTCAAGTGTATCTGTTTTTTCCCATCTGATTGGGGTACATTCATCTATCATATCTTTGAGGGTTTTTTCTTCTAAGTTACCAAAGAGTGTAGAGTGTTGTAAAACACTATAGGCTTGTTGTGCAAAAGAAGTGTCTTGGGGCATAAATGTCCTTGATTAAGATTGGGAATATTGTGAAAGTAACGCTTTAAATGTATCAATGTTGTCGAGTATATCGGATTTAGTCTTAGAGAGACTTTGTTTAAATTGTGTGTGAGATTTGTCTTTGGCATAGCTCTCAAATGTCTCTATAGATTCTAGTAAATGTAATATTTCCAACTCAATGGTATCTATGAGTTGTGCTTTTGCCTGTTGTAATTTTTTTTCTTTCTCATCTATACTCTTTTGTGCACTTTTATAAATAATAAGGGCAATCATTACAGAAGCATGGCTTAATTGTTTTTCTATATGCTCACGGTGCTCGTAATAACTCTCTTCTAAACCTTCTAATACTTCATAGGTAATACTTGAGATAGATTGACCTGTTATTTTTGACTCGTCCAAGGCACGTATATAGAGTGTGTGTAGGATGACAGATATGTCTTGCTGTTGAACATGGGGAGATAAAATAGATGCAATTTCATCTTTTAACTCTTCTTTATAAGACATAGATTTCTCCTTTATTTTTATTTATTAGAGGTTCCTTGTATTTGTATTGTATATCTAAAATTTTTTACTAACTGTTAGCTAGCTGACAGAAGGGTTAACTTGTTTGACTTATACTTGCCTCATATCAAAATTAAAGGATACATTATGAAAAAAACATTTTTACTTTCGGCACTTGCATGTGGCGTACTTCTAAGTACAACAAGTATACAAGCAAAATCAGACACTAAAAGTTTGGTGCAACATCAAATAAAAGAAAACAAAAAAGCTTTTAAAGAGGCACCAAAAGAGATAGTTGATGCTTTAAAAGAGACTTCTTTGGCAATGAGAAACCTTCAACATAAGAAAAATGATGAAGCCAAAAAGCATCTCAAACTTGCAACTGAAAAGTTCAATAAAGCATTAAAAGACAATCCTGCACTAGATATTTTACCACTGGATGAAAGTATTGAAGTATATGAGAACTTGGCTACGGCGCAAGAGATTAACCATACATTAACATTGGTACAAAAATTTCTTACTGCTTATAATTTAGATGCAGCAAGAGTTGCTTTGGCACCACTTAAAGATGAAATGGATATTAAAACAATCTCAATCCCTATGAAAGTTTTCCCTGTGGCAACGCAAAATGCTTTAGATGCCCTCAACAAAGGGAATGCACAAAAAGCAATGGCAGTCATGGCAGAAGGATACAATACCTTTATCATAGAAGAAGCAGTAATCCCTTTACCGCTTTTAGCAGCGCAAGATATGATTCTTGAAGCTTCGAATTTAGATAAAAGTAAAAAAGAGGAAGCAAGCAAATTACTAGATGATGCGAAAAAAGAACTTGAAAAAGCAAAAGTATTGGGCTATACTAATAGCAGTACCCCGGAATATAAAGCACTCAATGATGCTATTGATGCTGTGAAAAAAGAGATAAAAGGTAAAAATGAAGTTGTAAAACTGTATGACAAATTAAAAAATACATTTGTCTCCTTGGTACATAAAAGTAAAACTACCACTCACCAAAAAGCTAAGGCAAAAGTAAATGCCTATGAGAATAAAGAAACCGTAAAAGCAGTAAAAGAAACTAAAAAGTTTGACAATGAAGTCAAAAAAGATGAAGGTCAGACAGTTAAAAAATAAAAAGGATTAATTATGTGGAAATACACAACGTTAGAAATGGATATGAACAAGACACTGGTAGATAAATTTAAGAAATACTCTAAAATTGGAGGGACCATTTTTATCCTTTTAGGTATTGTCGGGGTATTGTTCCCGACATTTATGACATTTGGTACCTTGGCGTTTGTCTCTTACCTCATGTTATTTGCAGGTATTAGTGCAGGTGTACTCACTTGGACGAGTAACCGTCACGACTGGACAGGGTGGTTAAAAAGTTTTATACTTGTAGTGGTAGCGTCTTATATGATATTTTATCCAATGCAGGGTATAGCAACACTAGGATTACTGTTTAGTATCTACTTCTTTATGGATGCATTTACAGGATTTGGGTTGGCATTTTCTGTTGAAGGCGAAAAACATAAATGGATTTGGATTTTCAATGCAGCTACCTCTTTGGTCTTGGCGATTATCTTCCTTATAGGTTGGCCATTTACTTCCCTTTGGCTTGTAGGCTTTTTTGTAGGTGTAAGCCTCTTTTTTGATGGTATTGCACTGCTTGTAGGTGGAGCAGCCTTGGATGCAGTAGAAGAAAACGAAGAAAAAGAACAAAAATAATTTAAACAGGAGTCTGGTATGAAAAAAATAGTGATAGTGGGTGCAGGGTTTGCAGGGTTACATATATTTTATAAAATAAGACATCTTATCGGTAAAAAGATAGACGTCACAGTGATAGATGCTCGCTCCCATGCACTGCTCAAGCCAGCACTCCCAGAAATCGCTTTTGAGGGTGCACCTTTGTCCCACTCGTTGGTGGAACTGGAACATACCCTTGAGCGTCATGGTGCAGATTTTATTCAAAATGAAGTACATCTCATAGAACCTGATTTGAATAGAGTTATTTTAAAAGGTGGAGAACAGATAGAGTATG
>JALXBG010000083.1 GCA_026991605.1 Sulfurovum sp. | reverse complement strand
ATGTACTTGATGGTTTTGATGAAGTCAAAGTATGTGTGGCATATGAGGTAGATGGGAAAGAGATAAACTATGTACCATACGATTTAGAAGATGCAACACCTGTATACAAGTCATTCCCAGGTTGGGATAAAACTGAAGGTGTAAGAGTATTTGATGATTTACCAGATACGGCTAAGTCATACATTGAAGCACTTGAAGAGATGATAGGGACAAAAATGGGGATTATCTCCACAAGTCCAGAACGTGAAGACACAATAATTAGATAATAAAGGGGTAGCAATGAGATTAAAACCACAACAAACAGGATATGTAGCAACCAAAATCGGGATTGACTTAGCCAATGCACCTTTTATCACAATGCCAAAGGGTAGAGAAGCAGTGGTGGAAGCTGCTAAAAAAATCATCGATGAAAACCTTGCCAAAGAGCATGTACTTGATGAAAAAGTGAAGAAAATCTTAGATGAGAACTATGATGAGATAGAGTTTCAGCATGCAGATGAGAGACAACTCTTCTTTATGATTAAAAAGAAGATGGCAGCAGAAGCTGGTGTTATTATGAATTATGATGACCGTTACAATGATTTAGCTCACCTCATTTTAGACGAACTCTATGAGAACTACTTAGCAGAGTATGATGTTAATGAGAACCAAGTAAAGAACGTGATTTTTAAAGCATTTAAAGCTTTCGCAGATGCTTATGATGAAATAGATGATATCGTCTATGATAAAATTAGAGGTATGGAGAAAGAAGTCGTTCCCGGAAGCCAAGACTATGAACTTCTTTATGAACGATTTTATCAAGAGGAACTCTCAAAAAGAGGAATGCTTTAAGAATGAAAAGTGAAAAATTAAAAATTAAAAATGGGAGTCTTGTATGCAGAAGGTAAGCTTGTATTTTGAAAATGGGTTGATGCTTGAAGCTAAGAGTTTTGGTACTACAGGCACATCTGTAGGAGAGATTGTATTTAATACCTCTTTGACGGGTTATCAAGAGATTGTTACTGACCCCTCTTATGCTGGGCAATTTGTGACATTTACCATGCCTGAGATTGGTAATGTTGGGTGTAATGCTCAAGATATGGAGAGTAAAGGTGCGCACTGTAAAGGTATTATCGTACGTACTTACCAAGACAGACCTTCTAACTTCAGATGTGAAGAGACTTTGGCTGCACTTTTAGAAAAAAATGGCGTTTTAGGTATCTGTGAGATAGACACAAGATTCATTACTAAAATGTTGCGTGAAGAGGGTGCCATGATGATGGTAGCTTCAACGGAGATACATGAGGAAGCAGCACTTAAAAAAGTACTTGAAACCTCTCCTCGTATTGAAGATGTGAATTACATTGAGCAGGTGAGTACGAAAGAATCTTATGTACACGATGAAGCACGTTACAACATGGATACATTTAACTACGATAAGCCACAAACGACCAAGAAAATCATTGCACTTGATTTTGGTATAAAAAGAAACATTCTTAATGAGCTTACCCATGCAGGTATGGAAGTAACAGTTGTCCCTAATGATATGTCAGCAGAAGATATTATCGCTAAGATTGACAGTAAAGAGATTGATGGGGTATTTTTATCGAATGGTCCTGGGGATCCGTTGATACTTAAAGATGAGCAAGAGAAGATTAAAAAACTTATTGCTCATAAAGTGCCACTTTTTGGTATCTGTCTTGGGCATCAGTTACTCTCTATCGCACATGGGTATGATACATATAAGTTACAGTTTGGACACCATGGTGGAAACCACCCTGTACTTAATGCGATGACAAATACCGTAGAGATTACTGCACAAAACCACAACTATAATGTACCAGATAACATTACAGAAGTGGCAACAGTAACGCATACAAACTTGTTTGATAATACGATTGAAGGTCTTAAGTATAATGATTCTCCGACGATGTCAGTACAGCACCACCCTGAAGCAAGTCCTGGACCACATGAATCAGCATATATCTTTGGCGAATTTGCCAAGATGCTATAAAGGATTACATTATGAATATTGCTATACTCTTTGGAGGTTCTAGCTTTGAACATGAAATAAGTATTGTCTCAGCCATTACGATGAAAAAAGTGCTTAAAAAATCTACACTGACCTATATTTTCGTCAGTCCCAATAGAAAATTTTATTTGATTGATACAGATAAAATAAACTCTAAACTCTTTTCATCAGGTGAGTATAAAAAAGGGAAACAACTTACACTTAAGCAGGGTGGATTCTTTGTCGATAGTATGTTTGGCTCAAAAGCAGTAGCTTTTGATGGATTACTCAATCTCATTCATGGACGTGATGGTGAAGATGGGAAAATAGCCTCAATGATGGAATTTTTTAACATTCCATTTATCTCTCCACGTATGGAAGCATCAGCACTCTCATATAACAAGCTGTATACAAAGTTTTTAGCCGAGAGTTTAGGAGTAAAAACTGTAGCCTATGAATATCTTTCAAAAAATGATGAGAGAAAAATCACAATGGATTTCCCCGTCATTATCAAACCAGTACGATTGGGTTCAAGCATTGGTGTAAGCATTGTCAAAGAAGCCAGTGAACTTGATTATGCACTTGATGTTGCGTTTGAGTTTGATACTGATGTGATAGTTGAACCTTTTATCGAGGGGGTCAAAGAGTACAATCAGGCAGGATGTTTTACCTCTGATTGGGAACTCTCTATTGTAGAGGAGCCGCATAAAGAGGAGTTCTTGGATTTTGAGAAAAAATATATGGACTTTTCGCGTGATGCTCAAGTACTTGCAGCAGACATAAATGAAGCTACGAAAAGAAAGATACAAGAGAGTTTTAAAAAGATTTATAATCCTCTCTTTTTAGGCAGTATCATACGCTGTGACTTTTTTGTCGTTGATGGTGAAGTGTTACTGAATGAAATTAACCCAATTCCAGGTTCTATGGCAAACTACCTCTTCCCTGATTTTGAGGGAATGGTAGAAAGACTTTTTAAAAACTTGCCAAAAGAACAAAATATCTTGATTAATTATCAATATATTCACTCTATTCAAAACGCTAAGGGAAAAGCTTAAGCTTTTTCTTTTAAACCTTTGCGCTCTAAACAAGCTACAATTTTAACTCCTTAATCAGATAAAAAATGCTATAAAACCTATGATATTTACAGTCAAAATAGGAGTATAAAACTCTTATTAATACTACATAGAGTTTATATACTGAATATTTGTTACAAATCGTATCTAAAACAAAAAGTAATAATAATATTAAGCTATCTAGATTCAAAAAAGTATTATAATCGTAGTTGAATGTTGTCAAATTATGTCAATAGCATGATTTACACGTACAACATAAAATTTTACAAGGGGTATATATGCAATCAAACGCAGCATTAGAATATGATTATACCATAGCAAAATTGTACACTTATACAGCAATTTTGTTTGGTTTTGTTGGTATGCTAATTGGTACGCTTATCGCGGCACAACTAGCATTTCCTGAGTTAAACTACCTATTTGGTGAGTATGGAACTTTCTCAAGATTGAGACCACTTCACACTAACGTGGTTATATATGGATTTACAGTAAGTGGGATATTTGCTACATTTTACTATTCAGCGCAAAGAGTACTTAAAGTCTCTATGGCAGAGTCAAAGTTTATTATGTTTATTGGTAAACTACAATTTGGACTTTATCTAGTTGCCGCAACCGGAATGGTCGTTTCCCTTCTTATGGGAATTACAACAGCAAAAGAGTATGCTCAGATGGAATGGCCACTAGATATACTTATAGTGGTCATTTGGGTACTTTGGGGTGTAGCAATGTTTGCAATGATTGGTATTAGAAGAGAGAAAGCACTTTATATCTCTATGTGGTACTATATAGCGACTTTCTTGGGTGTGGCTATGCTTTACCTTTTCAATAACATGGAAGTGCCAACATACTTTGCTTCAGGCGGTGTTGGTGCTATTACGCACTCAGTCTCTATGTATTCCGGTACAAATGATGCATTGGTTCAATGGTGGTGGGGACATAATGCGGTAGCATTTGTATTTACTGTGCCTATCGTTGGTATGATTTACTACTTCCTTCCAAAAGAATCAGGTCAAGCAATTTATTCATATAAACTTTCTTTACTTTCTTTCTGGGGACTAATGTTTGTTTACCTTTGGGCTGGTTCACACCACCTTCTATGGTCAACAGTTCCAGATTGGATGCAAACAATGGGTTCTGTCTTCTCGATAGTACTTATCTTGCCTTCATGGGGTTCTGCGATTAACATGCTTCTTACTATGAAAGGTGAGTGGAACCAATTAACTGATAATCCTTTGATTAAATTTATGGTATTAGCATCTACATTCTATATGCTTTCTACACTTGAAGGTCCTATTCAAGCGATTAAATCAGTTAATGCGATTGCGCACTTTACTGACTGGATTCCTGGACACGTGCATGATGGTGTACTTGGTTGGGTTGCGTTTATGATTATGTCAGGATTGTTCCATATGGCTCCACGTATGTTTAAAAGAGAAATTTACTCCAAGAAACTTATTGAAGCACAATTTTGGCTACAAACAACGGCTGTTGTTCTTTACTTTACTTCTATGTGGATCGCAGGTATCACACAAGGTATGATGTGGAGAGCAGTTGATGAGTATGGTAACTTGATGTATTCATTCATTGATACAGTTACAGTACTTCACCCTTACTATGCGATTAGAGCTCTTTCAGGTGTATTATTCCTGACAGGTTTTGTGATGTTCGCTTACAATATGATTAAAACTATGACTTCTGCTAGAGAGCTTACAGAAGAACCACAGTTTAAATCACCTATGGCATAAGGAGATAGGTTATGTTTCATTGGTTAGAAAAAAATCCATTCTTCTTCTCTGTAGGAGTATTTTTGGTTATCGCGTTCGCAGGACTCATTGAGATCCTGCCAAACTTTGCAGAAGCTTCAAGACCGATTGTGGGACTTCGTCCTTATACAGTCCTTGAGCTTGCAGGGAAAAATGTATATATGAAAGATCAGTGTATTGCTTGTCATTCACAGTTGATTCGTCCTTTTAAATCAGAGACTGACAGATATGGACAATATTCGCTTTCTGGTGAATATGCTTATGACAGACCATTTTTATGGGGGTCTAAAAGAACAGGACCAGACTTACACCGTGTAGGTAACTACCGTACAACTGACTGGCATGAGAATCATATGTGGGAACCAACATCAGTTGTACCTGGATCTATTATGCCGGCATACAAGCATCAGTTTACAAATGCAGCAGATATTGCTACAGCATATGCAGAAGCGGTTACTGTAAAAAATGTATTTAAAACACCATATGGTGATGACATTAAAGCTGGTAAAGAAGCTTGGGAAGCATATAAGCCAAAAGTATTGGCTGAAGCGAAAGAAGTAGCAGCACAAATGAAAAATAAAGATGTTAAAGA
>JALXBG010000082.1 GCA_026991605.1 Sulfurovum sp. | reverse complement strand
CACCATCTCCACACAGACAATATACTTTATGGTCTATCAGCTCACAAGTCTCAGAGTTTACCTGCTCTTTGGTAAAAGCTTCTGCCATCGCAAAACCAACGGCATTGGCGATACCTTGTCCGAGTGGACCTGTGGTTATCTCTACACCTTCAGTATGTCCGTACTCTGGGTGACCTGGTGTTTTAGAGTCTAGTTGACGGAAGTTCTTTAAGTCCTCAAGACTTACATCATAACCCCAAAGGTGAAGCAGTGAATAAATCAGTGCAGAACCATGTCCACCAGAGAACACCAAACGGTCACGGTTGAGCCATTTTGGGTTTTTTGGGTTGTGGCTTAGTTTTTCTGAAAGTACCACAGCAATGTCTGCAAGTCCCATAGGTGCACCGGGGTGTCCTGAATTTGCTTTTTGCACCATATCTGCTGCTAAAAATCTGATGGTATTTGCCATTTTTTTACGCATTTTGTTCTGCTCTGTCATTACTGCCATGTATTTTCCTTTTATTAATTGTCTTCTTAAAAATTGGCAAAGCCAATCTTTTAATTCATCTCACTAAAGCTTCGGCTTACGCCTCAGGCTTATGTCTACTGAGATATTTTGTTATCAAGGGTTGTAAAGCTATTTGGAGCTTCTCATCAAACGTTTCAAATCGTCTTTGTAAATCTTTTGCCAGTGTATCTGCCTCTTGGACAGTTTGTTCTAACCCTAAAAGATTGACAAAGCTATTTTTATCGCCATCATTACCTGTGGTTTTTCCTGCTTCTTCTTCACTCTGTGTTTCATCTATAATATCATCTTGTATCTGAAATAACAATCCAAGGTCTATACCGAAGTCATAAAGAGCCTTTTGTACTTTAATATCTAACCCAACGATGACTGCTCCCATTTGTAATGAAGCGGCTATCAGTTTAGCTGTTTTGTTAGTATGTAGTACTTTTATCTGCTCTATGTCTAAAGGCTTGTTTTCAAAATAACAATCAATAGCCTGTCCAAGTACCATACCTTCACCACCACCATTTTGGGCTAAAAGTGTGACGAGTTTGATTTTAATATCTTCACGTAGTGGTGCCTGAGAGATTTTCAAAAAAGCATCGGTATTGAGTGCGTCTCCTGCAAGTATGGCAGTGACCTCATCGTAACGTTTATGGAGTGTCTCATTGCCACGACGCAAGTCTGCATCATCCATAGCTGGTAGGTCATCATGTATGAGTGAGTAAGTGTGGAACATCTCCAGTGCCAGCGCTACAGGTAAAGCCCCATCATAAAGCATAGGCTCATACGCATCTACAATGTTTAGAAGTAGCATCGGTCTAAAACGTTTTCCACCAGCAGTCAGCATCACACCCAGTGCATCTTCATACACAGGATGAAAGCTTGGTGCTTGTGGTAGATTCTGAGATAAATACGACTCGAAACGTTGCATAATGACCCTATGATTTTTATTGGTAAAATTATAGCGAATTTGGCTAAAATACTTCTATGAATAAAGAAGAACAAAAAACATTAATTATTTGGCT
>JALXBG010000081.1 GCA_026991605.1 Sulfurovum sp. | reverse complement strand
AAAAGCCCTTGGTCAGGTGCAGATATACTGATTTACATATATGCCCTTGACATTCCAATATATGCATGAAATAGATACCCATATAAAGCCCTATATATGGGGCTTTTAGCTATAATGTATCTTCCAAATAAGAGGGTAAAAAGTGTCCATAGAAATACAAATCATCAACATCATCAACGATAAACTCAAGAATCCAATCTTCACAACCATGAAACTGTTAAACCTAAAAACTATCCTCACTAAAAGCAATTTTACCAAGAAAGAAGGTGTTGCTATACACATGGTAATGTTGCACTTTGTATATATGCTTGTGATGAATAAAAAGATATCCACCTTTATGAAACAAAGTAATGACAGCCTAAAAAAGGATGTCTACTATAGGTTACTTGCTAACAGTTCATACAACTGGAGAAGCCTATTGAGTTTGTCTGTTGCAAAGATACTTTCCAAACTCCATAAGATACAAGATGCCAAAGCTATTAAAGTATTTATCCTTGATGATACAGTAGAAGATAAGGTTGGTAAAAATATAGAAGGCTCTTGTGATAAATTATGGAGTAATAAGGAAAAAAGAAAAATAAGAGGTCTAAATGTACTCTCACTGAACTACAGTGATGGTTTCTCAAACTTCATGTTAGACTTCTCTATAGCCATGAACAAGTATGCGAGAATAACTATAGAAAACTTTAGCAATCAAGTTGACCAAAGAACAAACGCACACAAGCGAAGACTAGAGACAATGAAAGGTAAGTCACAAATAGCCATAGATATGGTTAAAAGGGCTGTAAAGAGCGGTATTTACGCGGATTACTTACTTGTAGACTCATGGTATAGCAAACCAGTGTTTATCAAAGAGATGAATGAGCTAGGACTGAAAGTCATATCACGCATAGCAAACAACAATAAGATATGGAACTTCATGGGTAAAGAGAAAAGTCTTGGAGCTATATACAACAAGCACAAAGCACTTAAATCTACCAAGCAGGGCACTTATGGTAAGAAGATAAAGTTCACTTACTTCTCTGTAACGGTAGAGCATAAAAATGCAGGAAAACTCAAAATTGTGTTTATTAAAACCAAAGAGAAACTTATACCCATAGTCTCTACAGATTTAGAGATAAATGATGAAGAGATTATTGAAACATATAAACGAAGATGGGATATAGAGCAAGGATACAAGGAACTACGTCAACACTTTGGGTTTGGGCAGGAAGAAAATAGAATATATGAAGCTCTCATCGCAAGAATTACTCTATCTTTCTTTACTTACAACATAGTCAGCTATATCAACAGGATAGCCAATGAGCCTCAGACTATTGGTGGTTTATTTAAAGATTTAGAGTGTGAACTTCATACGCTGGCTATTGCTATGCAAACGTTTATCATTATTCTAGACGAGATAGCTAAAATTGAAGATGTTGTAAATAGAAATGAGGATTTAGTGAGTATCATCGCTGTATTGCAGGATGTTACTCAGAAAATGCTTGGGTTTAGGTGCGAAAGTTAAGTTATATTAATCTTGAATACAACGTACAGGATATCCTTTTGATCGATACTCTAATACAGATCCAGAAAATAGATTGAAAATATAGGATTTATGAGTACTTGCAGTACTTGACCATAATTCAATACCAAATCCAGCCAAATCATGTCCTGCAAAATTGTCTAAACTACCATCACTATACCTTATAGTACTTGACCCTAATTTTAAAAAATGCTCGAACTGGTATATCTCCTCACCATAACCAGAGGTCTCTTGTTCCCATTCTTGTATAGTAGGAACACGATAGTGTACAGGGCAAACTGCATGACCATCTGTTGCCATCCAATTGGCACTTCTATGTATATCAGATGTCCAGTCATCATGACCTATAACAAACTTGTCACTACTATCTGTTATACTTTGACCTTTTTTTGTGGTAGTTTGACTATTTGGCTTTTGATGACCATCTGTATTTCTACCCCATTGATAGATATCACCATGACATGGAAAATCAAAATCTCTATAATTATCATCTGTACAGACTTCTGATGCACCTGTATTTCTATCTAGCCAAATTCTTCCTGTAATGGGAGAGATAAGCGGTTTATATCTGAGACCATAATAGGTAATAGGTTTTACGATAACCGTCCTTTTTACACTGGCTACATTACCATCAAAATCTTTAGATGTATATGTTACATAATATGTCCCTATAGTAAAAGTATCCACTTCACCAGAAGCTTTAACTTCTACATCGCCATTCACATCATCTAATGCAGTAGCTCCTGGTTCATTATATCTATACCCATGTTGCAGATACAAAGGATTGTCACCTTGTAGGGTAATAACAGGTGCATCTTCATTTATTTCTGTTTTTACTTGTGGTTTAGATGTATTATTATTGCTGTTAGTATTTGTATTACCACATGCATTAAATGCTAATACCGCAATAGCAGATAAAAGTAATTTAGTGTAATTAAATTTTTTCATTTTCTCCCCTTTTATTGTGTGTAAAATATATTCTACTCAATAAAAGTTAAATAAAACTTATCATTGCAGAAGAAAGAATCAAAACTATAACTCTAGGTTCATCCGATATATATGCATTTTTATAGGCATTAAAAATTGATGACAAAACAACTCATACGTACCCTCAACCCTTACGGCAAAATATTGACCTTATTCATATTCCCCTACGTGGTGGGTATGACCCACCCTACGAAATTTTATCTACGTATTAATAATAGAAAAACAAAGTCACTTAGACTATATACTTCACGATAAAGACAGTTTCGTAAAAGCTTCCCCACTACCAAGCACAGGCACATCCCCAGAAGCAAAATCTACATCATTTGTAATAATATAGTCACATTTTTCTTTGCGTGCCATCACATACTGTATAGTATCTTCTAAATCTTTATATTTATCGTTTCTTTCCATGAGTTCTATGGCTTCGTCTACTTCTTTATTTCCAAATTCAATGACTTTTATAATTCTATTTAGCTTTTTTATTTTTTCTAAAGCATTTTTTTTACCCAATGGCTTTACTGTAAAATAATATACCGTTGTAAGCAAATCACAAGAAGTAAAAAGCCTGAAGGCATCCTTGCCTCGTACCAAGAACTCAAAAATTTCCGCACTCTCTTTACTGCTTGGTCTTCTATCATCTAAAATATCAATCAATATATTGGCATCTAAAAAGATTTTTTTCATATATCATCTCTGTTTGCTTTTATCACTTGAATGTCAGGTGTATTGGCAGAAATAATACCAATAAGACTCAAGGCATCTTCTATATATTTATCTCTTTCATTATCTTTCACATATGCTTCTATAGCCTCAGCTACTATATGACTTTTTTTCTTATGCGTCTCTTTTGCATATGCTTTTAAACTTTCTGAGACTTCAATAGGCAAAGAAAATAATTCTTTTTTATATTCTACTTTAGCTGTCATAAAATATCCTTTATATACTATTTATAATTTAGTATATACTTTATAGAGTAAAATGTCAAATTATTATTTTTTAAAAAGTGTCCCACCCACATGCTCACCATCAACAAGAAAAGCCTTTACATCAGCAAGTACAAACCCTGAAGCCAAGAACATCTCTCTGCCATGTTTCATAAGAAAATCTGCTGATTGTAGTTTAGTCACGATGCCACCTGTGGCAAATGCATTGTTTGGTGTATGCTCTGCTTCTAGCTCTTCTTTGGATATTTCTGTCACTATAGCTCGTCGTTTTGCATCATCATATCTATTGGGATCTTTGTCATAAAAAGCATCTATATCAGAAAGAATCACAAGCATCTGAGCATCAAAATAGTGTGCCACATGGGCAGAGAGTCTGTCATTATCTCCAAAGACAAGTTCTTCTACACTCACTGTGTCATTTTCATTGATGATAGGCACAACATTATTATCTAAAAGTGTATCTATAGCTACTTTGGCATGTGCAACCTGCTCTACTACTTCAAAGACATCTGCACTCAAAAGTACCTGTGAACAAAGTAATCCAAACTTGGCAAATTTCTCCTGATACATCTTGAGTAAAAGAGGTTGTCCTATGGCAGCAAGTGCCTGTCTGTTGGCTACGGTACTTCTATCTAACGGTAAGAGTGTATGCCCTGCTGCAACTGCGCCAGAACTTACAAGTATCACTTCATATTGATGTGCTTTGAGTGTAGCAATAAGTTCTACCAAAGCCAACATACGTACATTTGCAATAGCCCCATCTTCGGTCAAGACATGAGAACCTACCTTGATGACAATACGCTTTACATCCATCTTATGCCTCTTGCTCTTCTTCAACATTTTTGACAAAGTCACCTATGGCATAACGTAATGCCTCAGTATTCAGATGCGCAACAGAAGAGATAGGGAGTACAAACAGTGGTTTTTCTTGTGGCAAGTCTACACCAAAGTCTGTCTTAAATCCATAACTCACATAAGACATATCTGCTTTATATTTAGCCAAAGTATCATTGGCTTCTAACCCAATATCTGCTAAAAATGTTTGGGTCAATGCATTAACTTCATCTTGTGAAAGCGAATCAATCTTGGTAATGGCTATGGCATGTTTACGTGTTGCCAAAGTCTCTGAATAGCGCTGAAGCTCAACAAGCAGTGTTTCATACTGATACTTCATCTCTCTGTAGTTGGCTGCATCTATCATAAGTAAGAGTGTTTTGGTTCTCTCGATATGTTTTAGGAACTCCAGTCCTAGCCCTCTACCATCACTCGCACCTTCGATGATACCTGGAATATCTGCCATCATAAATGAATCAAAATCACCTACATGCACTACTCCAAGTTTAGGAGTAAGTGTCGTAAATTCATAGTTTGCCACCTGTGGTCTGGCATTTGAGAGTGTAGAGATTAGTGTTGATTTACCAACATTTGGATACCCTACCAAGCCTACATCTGCGATAAGTTTCATCTCTAAACGTATCTGCTTGGTCATCCCAGGAAGTCCTGGTTGAGCATACGTAGGTCTTTGGTTACTAGAAGATTTAAAGTGCATATTTCCTAAGCCACCTTTACCCCCTTCTAAAAAGAGAACTACTTCACCTTCAGTAAGTAAATCCATCAACTCTTCACCTGTTTCCATATCTACAACAGTAGTCCCTGGAGGTACAGTAATAATCGTATCTTCACCTTTACGTCCATAACATTTACGTCCTTCACCAGGGCGTCCATTCTCTGCTTTTATATGTCTACGTCCACGAAGCCCTGAAAGGGTATCTGTATTATTGTCTACTTTAAAAAAAACTGCACCACCTCTACCACCATCTCCACCATCTGGACCACCATTAGCCACAAATTTCTCTGTCCAAAAAGAGATGGAACCTGCTCCACCTTTACCTGAACTAATCATGAGTTCTACACTATCTACAAACATCTACTGAACCTTTATATATTAAACTATCTGAAAATAGTTCACTGAATTGTGAAATTATATCTAAATTGGGGGAAATTATGGCTATAATTTTTCTTATAAATATTTTGAGGTTTATAATGAAAGTACTAAAATTTATCACCCCAATGTTAACAGTGGGTGCAC
>JALXBG010000080.1 GCA_026991605.1 Sulfurovum sp. | reverse complement strand
ATACACATAAATGCTTCATGTGCATCGGCATCAGGCTGGTTAGTATAGTGCGTATCATTGGTTGCCACTATCTTGATACCTGTCTCTTGTGAGAGTTTAATAATTTGTTTGTCTATACGATGCTGATCGCCTATACCATGACGCATGAGTTCAAGGTAAAAGTCATCACCAAAGACTTCTTTATATCTGAGTGCTACACGCTTTGCCTCATCATATCCTTTGGCACCAAATTTTAGGTTACGTTCAGAGAGGTTCAAGTTCCAGTTTATTTCACCTTGTAAACATGCAGAAGAGCAAACAAGTCCTTCTGAATTGTTTTTAAGTAAATCCCAGTTGATACGTGGATAATAATAAAAACCCTTGATATATGCCTGTGAGCTTAGGTACATAAGATTTTTATATCCTACATCATTTTTGGCATACAAACAAAGATGAAAACGCTGACGCACAGACTTGTCATCAAGCTCCTCTTGGTTATGCACATAAGCTTCCATGCCAATGATAGGTTTGATGCCCTCTTTCCTCATGGTGTTATAAAAATCAATCGTCCCAAACATATTACCATGGTCAGTCATAGCAACCGAAGTCATTCCCTGCTCTTTTATCTTTGCAGCAAGTGCTTTTATCTTGTTGGCACCATCTAGGAGTGAGTATTCTGTATGGAGATGAAGGTGTGTGAATTGTGGTTTAGATTTTGGTTCTTCTGACATGATTGACCTTTGCTAATATTAGGTGCCTAATATAGCAGAGGTTAGGTAAAACTTGATTGAAAGTTATTAGAGTATTTACTTGGAACGCAGTACCCAAAAAAGAAGCAGTGCACCTATGGTAATATTCACATAACTCACACCAGAAATAAACATCTCTTCAAGTTGTTTATAGAGCCAGCGTTGTGTAAAGATAATCTCCGATAGCGCATGGGAATGTGCCCATGCAATCAATTCATCCTGCCAGATATAGGTGACAAGTTCAGGCACAAAGAAAAAAACCACAATACCTAAAATACCCCAAATATTTTTTCGAGGTTTTATGCGTTCAACTGCCTCTTTAAGTTTAGGGTCGTTGTCAATTTTTGTTTGAATCTTTTTAAGTTTTTCTTTCATTTTAACAGTAGTCTAACAACATCCCATCTTTGACAGCTTGCATGCTCTCTTTGCCTACCAGTCTCTCAACAATAGCCAATCCAAAACATACAGCAGTACCTGGCCCCTGTGAGGTCATTACATTGCCGTCTATCACTACTTTCATGTCATCCCGATAGCCTGGATGATTTATTTCATCTTTAGCTCCAGGGTAACAAGTATAGTCATTGCCCAGTACCCCAGCTTTTTTAAGTACAAAAGGAGCTGCACACATTGCACCTATAACTTTTTTCTCTTTAAACTCTTTGACGAGTTCGAGCACACGCTTATTCTCAGCTAAAGCATAAACCCCTCCCCAGCCACCGGGGAGTACCATCATATCAAAATCATCAGTAATCACTGTTTTTAAAGAGACATCTGCTTGTACGCCTATACCATTAGCACCTACAACCACTCGTCCATGATGCAATTCATCTTCTATAAAAGCTATTCTAACTTCTATACCACCTCTGCGCATTACATCTATTAATGCGACCGCTTCTAATTCTTCAAACCCTTTTACTAAAGGTATTAATACACTTGCCATAACGATATCCTTTATATAATGAAGTATATTATTTTAACAAAAAAGGGCAAATGAAAAATTATAAAAAGAGTAAATACGTACGATAGCTAAATACTATCGTACTGAGGGTAGGAAAATTATTTAATCGTAACTTTTGCGTACATTCCAGGGAAGATATTGAGGTCCTCATCTCTGTTAAATCGGATACGCATTTTAATTTTGTGTGTCATAGGATTTGCATCAGGTACAATAGCATGGATGACACCTGTTGTTTTATAGCCAATTGATGGAATTTCAACAGGTACTTTTTTACCCACTTTAACACGTGAAATAATACTCTCTGAGATAGAAACTTCAATCTCAAGATTTTCAGTATCTACAATCATAATGGTAAGCATACCTGGCATAATCATATCACCAACTTTGATGTTTTTCTGTACAACTACACCATCAGAAGGTGCTTTCATTTTAATATAGTTATAAGTACTTGCCATTTGCTTTGCTTTAATATTGGCTTCTTTCACCATGACCTGCATAGACTCTAACATTGTCTCTATATTGGCAGCTTGTGAATCGAGATCAACCATATCAGCAATATCTATTTCATTTGTTTTTTTATTTTTATTTCTGGCTCTTCTAATATTAACTTTACGTAATTTTTCACGCCAGTATTCAACAATAATTTTAGACTGTTCAAGCATAAGGTCTGCCTGAGATTTCATCATATCAAACTCTGCAGATTCCATCTCATACAAGTCATCTTCACGTTCGACTTTATCACCGATACGTACAAAAACTTTTTTTACATAACCCATAAAACGGCTACCTATCATTTTTTGACCATCAGAAACGACTGTTCCAGTAAGTACAATATCACCTGCTTGTAAGCATGCACTGAGTAATAACGCTACAATTATTGTCTTTTTCATTTTATCCCTTACCATTTTCTTAAACTAATATGACATTTCATACACTGTTCTGTAATTTTACTATACTCTTGCAATGCCTGACGAGGATCACCATTTTCAAAACGTTTAATGATAACATCCGTTCTACTTGCGATATTTCTCTGTATACGTTTCGTCATTGCTGTGTTATTGTTCATCCATCTTTCATAGACATCTTTATTGTTTAACTCGGAATCAATTGGTCTTATTTTCACAATAGTTTTTTTAAGGTCTTCTGCCCCTGCCTTTACAATGTCTAGATTGTTATAAAAAAATCCAGATTGTATATCTTGCATTGCCTGAGCCATTGTTTGCATATCGAGAATTCTATCTGCTTGTGTATATGTTTTTACTTCTGCAACACCTAGAGTCAGTAGTGCAACATAACTAACCAATAATTTTTTCATTAATTCATCCCCTTATTTATTCATCAAAAATATTGAACTATATATTTGACTTTGAGTAAAGATATTGTATCAAAATATCTCTAAATTGATTATTATAATTTAAAATATAATAAAAATTAATTATTTAGTATAAATTTATTTACAACAAATAAAGAAAAGGTTATAATTTTTTACTCTTACTTATATTCTTATTACTAATGTTTAGATATATAAATTCCATTATTAAAAACATAAGTTAAATTTAATAGAATCTATATTATAATTCAATTATATAAATACATAGAAAAGGGATAACATGAAAAAATTTATCACAACATCTGTTGCAGTTGCAGCATTGTTAACAGGCGCGCAAGCTGATTTTGACTTTGGAGACATGTTCAAAGATATGAAAGAAGCCGCTATCTCTATGAGTAAAGATGCAAAAGACTCAGTAACTAGTATGAAAGATGGTGCCGTTGAGACATCTAAATCTGCTGAAAGAACCGTCACATCTGTAAGTGGAGACGTAAAAGATACATCAGTAAAAGTTTCTGACGACCTTAAAACTTCTGAAGTAGCAACTTCAACTGACTCTAGAGATACAATGGTTTCTGTATCTACAGACACTAAAGATGCAATGACTAACACAACTAAAGATCTTAAAGATTCTGCTACTGTTGCTTCTAAAGAGATGAAAGATTCTGCTGTTGCAGTATCTAAAGATACATCTGATTCAGTGAAAACTGTTTCTAATGACTCTAGGGATTCAGTGAATAATGTTTCTACAAGTGTTAATGACACAGCAAAAACTGTTTCTAACGACACTAGAGATTCTGTAAAAAATGTTTCTAATGATACTTCTGACTCAGTAAAGTCTGTTTCAACAGATTCTAAAGATGCTGTAGACAGCGTAGCTAAAAATGCAAATGACTCAACAAAAACTATCTCTAATGATTCTAGAGCTTCAGTTGAATCTACAAACACAAATGCAAGTGATGCAGTTAAAACTGTCTCTACGGACTCAGCAAATTCTGTTAAAACTGTTTCAGAAAATGCAAATGACTCAGCAAAAACTATCAATGACTAAGTATTACCACTCCATCTAAAGATAAGGGTATCTTCCCTTATCTTTCATCATACCTCACATTTTAATTTCACCCTACATTTTTTTACAAATTACACTAACTATACCTATTCCTCCATTTTTAAATATAAGTTACTAATATAATTAATATATCTTAGTATAAAATATAATTATATTAGTTAATATAATATTAAAATATTTATTTTAAAGATACATTTAACATAATATTGAGTACCATTTACTTATATTAACAAAAGGTATGACATGAAAAAATTTATCACAACATCTGTTGCAGTTGCAGCATTATTAACAGGCGCGCAAGCTGATTTTGACTTTGGAGACATGTTCAAAGATATGAAAGAAGCCGCTATCTCTATGAGTAAAGATGCAAAAGACTCAGTAACTAGTATGAAAGATGGTGCCGTTGAGACATCTAAATCTGCTGAAAGAACCGTCACATCTGTAAGTGGAGACGTAAAAGATACATCAGTAAAAGTTTCTGACGACCTTAAAACTTCTGAAGTAGCAACTTCAACTGACTCTAGAGATACAATGGTTTCTGTATCTACAGACACTAAAGATGCAATGACTAACACAACTAAAGATCTTAAAGATTCTGCTACTGTTGCTTCTAAAGAGATGAAAGATTCTGCTGTTGCAGTATCTAAAGATACATCTGATTCAGTGAAAACTGTTTCTAATGACTCTAGGGATTCAGTGAATAATGTTTCTACAAGTGTTAATGACACAGCAAAAACTGTTTCTAACGACACTAGAGATTCTGTAAAAAATGTTTCTAATGATACTTCTGACTCAGTAAAGTCTGTTTCAACAGATTCTAAAGATGCTGTAGACAGCGTAGCTAAAAATGCAAATGACTCAACAAAAACTATCTCTAATGATTCTAGAGCTTCAGTTGAATCTACAAACACAAATGCAAGTGATGCAGTTAAAACTGTCTCTACGGATGCATCAGACTCTGTAAAATCAGTTTCTGAAAACACAAATGATTCTGTAAAAACTATCTCATCTGATGAGTATGCAGAACATATGAAAAATAAAAAATAAAACAAAAGGGAAATACAATGAAAAAAATACTCACAACAGGTGCCATTTCTGCTGCACTATTAACAGGTGCAAATGCCGATTTCGATTTCGGAGATATGTTTAAAGATATGAAAGAAGCAGCAATCAGCATGAGTAAAGATGCAAAAGATTCTGTCACTACAATGAAAGATGGTGCCGTTGAAACTTCAAAATCTGCTGAGAGAACAGTTACTTCTGTAAGTGAAGATGCAAAAGATACGTCTACTAAAGTTTCAGATGATATGAAAACAATGGAAGTTAACACAACTAAAGATGTGAGAACTTCAACAACTTCTCTTTCTGGTGATGCAAAAGATTCACTTAAAAATGTAACATCCGATCTTAAAGATTCTGGTACAGTAATCAGTACTGATGTAAAAGACTCTATTACAACTGTGTCTAATGATGCAACAGATTCTGTAAAAACAGTTTCTAGTGATTCAAAAAATTCTATAAAATCAGTGTCAGACAATGCAAACGATACAGCAAAAACTGTTTCTAATGACTCTAGGGATTCTGTTAAAACTGTATCTCATGACCTAAACAGTACATCAAGATCAATATCAACTGATACTAAAGATGCTGTAGACAGCGTAGCTAAAAATGCAAACGATTCTGTAAAAACAGTATCAAATGACTCAAGAGATTCTGTTAAATCAACAAATACAAATGCTAGTGCATCTGTAAAATCTATCTCTGATGACTCTGCAGCTTCTGTAAAATCAGTTTCAGAGAACACAAATGATTCAGTAAAAACAATTACTGACTAATCAACCAATTAAACATATATAAGAAGGATTTTCCTTCTTATATAACTCTTTTGTAATTCCCAATTTTTACAGCTCATTACAGTAACTTTTAGTAGCTTTTCACTTTTAATGAACAAAAATCATAATTTCAATTTATTATATATATTATTAATATGTTACTCTATAAGTCTATAATTGTCCAAAGGATACCTAATGACTTATGCAAAAAAATTTCTATGGAGTGTAACCACTCTTCTTCTTTTCAGCACTTTAATACATGCAACATCAACAGATGAAAACACTGCCTCAACAAATAACTTGGCTGTCTTTTATATACATAATGGAGATATACAGACAAAATACAATGATTTAGTAGAAAATAAATTAAAGACTATAGGTTTTAACCTTACAGATCCACATAAAAGAGTGAATGACCAGTATGAAACTAAATGGGGTTCAACTGTTTTAGATGTACTTAGCTTTATGCCTGTAGTCAATGACAAAGTCATCATACCCTTACTAAATATTGATCCACGTATCGCTGGGTTCGCACCATTTAATATGCTCATTTATAAAAAACTTGATGAAAATGTTACACATATTGGGCACCTTATGCCAAAAGTAATGCTAGATATTTTAGATATAAAAAATAAAGAAGTAAGAGAGAAGTTTACAGCTACATTTACTCCATTGGATACATTAATTGAAAAAGAACTTGGTGGAAAGAAAAGCTATACTTCATATAGTAAATTACCTGAACAAACAATGATTAACTATGAATACCACTTTGATACTCCAGAAGATATGGATGAGTTTATTGATGAGTTTCAAAATAAGTTTGAACTTGCTTTCATTAACAAAGGCTACCTCATTGCAGGATTCCACAACTTTATGGATGCGACAGATGATGCAGAAGATATTTTAAGTGAGTATGATGCATTTTGGACCTATTCTCTATGTCACTTAGAGTTTTCTTACGGTATGTTTGACAATGAAGGTGCCAGACCTGAAGCAGGACTCTTTGCACCTTGTACTATATATATATACATTAGAAAAGGTACAAACACAGTTGTAATGGGGATGTTTAGGCTGCATAACTGGTCCGACACACTCAATATCACAGATAAAAAGCGTCTAGCTCTTATTGAAAAACTAGATATAGAGATACCATCTGTTCTTACCGAGTTTGGTATGAAGTCAATAGCAAATGTAAATCCTCTTACACTGCTAAATAAAAAGGAAGTCAGTGACGCAACAAAAACTACACCTGAGCCTGTAAAACAAAAGTCCATCACTCAATCAAAAGCACAGGAGACAACGAAAACTGCAGAAACAAAAGAAATATCAAAAAAAGAAACATCAAAAAAAGAAACATCAACGTCAAATAAAATACAAGTGATCAAAACAGCCAATGGAGAAGTAAAAATTACACTACCAACTGTACCAACACCAGTCAAAGCCATTCAGATTACTGACAATAATAGTATAAGTAATAGAGGCATAAAATTTTCCAAGCGTGTGCCCCCAAACTATATCCCACATAGATTTGACAATATAAAAAAAGTAAAAGTCTCAACAAATACACGTATTGGAGAAGTTAGTAAGGGACGTATCTCTGCCTATTTACGTGGTGCTTTTATGGAAGTTACAGAAGTTGAGGAGAGACTTAAAAAAGCCGGATTTGCTATACTTAGTGCTGCACCTGTAAATAAAAAGAAAACACTTATCTCCGTAGTCTTTACCAACCCTGCTATGATAAGCATGGCAAGTAAGCCAAACAGAGGCTTTATGGCGGCATTACGTGTCTTGGTAGATACTAAAGAAAAAAGTATCAGCATCACAAACCCACTCTATATGAGTAAAGGTTTTCTACAGAGTGATTTTGATGAAAAAGCTGCCAATACAATTTTGGTAAACATCATTGATAATTTCCCTAGATTAAAGAACTCAAAAGATGTTCTCAAGTTCCAGCTACTACCTAGCTACCAATTTATGAATGGTATGCCTCGCTATGAAGATATGCTTGAAGTAGCTTCAGGGAATGACCTTCTTGAACGGATAAAAGATAACAAAAAAGTAGTCTTTACACAAAAACTTGATAATGGTTCAGTACTTATAGGTATCAAACTAGGAAAAAGAACACGTAAATTTACAAAAAGAATTGGTAGAAACAATGCTGCTATGCTTCCATACCCTGTATTGATAGAAAATGGAAAAGCAAAGATACTAGATCCTAAATACTACATCTCATTCATGTATCCACTATTAAAGATGTCAGAGTTCATGACCATTGCTACCATACCAGATGCTATGTATAAAGATGTACAACGTGCATTAAGAAAGAAGAGAAAGAAATAAGAGAAAAGAAGGACATTAGGCATAAGCCTAATGTTTAAAAAAATGTTATTTAAAAGTCTATTTGGCTTTCTCCAAATACTTACCTTCAATTGTATCAACAACAATTTTTTGCCCTTCTAAGATAAAGAATGGTACTTGTACCACTGCACCTGAATCAAGTGTAGCCGGTTTTTTACCACCTTGCGAATCACCTTTAAAGTTAGGTGGTGTTTCCACGACTGTAAGCGTAATAGTCTGTGGAATCTCAACAGATATAGCTTTACCATTGTGGAATAGTATATCAGCTTCCATACCATCAATCATATAATCAAATGTCTCCTTACCTACTTGCTCATGTGTAAGCCCTATTTGATCATAAGTTGTTGTATCCATAAATTGAAGCATTTCACCATCATCATAAAGATATTGCATTGTTTTTTGCTCAAGTTCTGGTACATCAAATTTATCACCAGCATGAACTGTTTTATCTATCACTTTACCTGTTTGTAGGTTTTTGATTTTCATACGTACAAACGCTGCACCTTTTCCAGGTTTTACGTGTTGAAACTCTGTTACCCTAAACGGATTTCCTGTAATCTCAAGTCTTGCACCTTTTTTGATGTCACCCATTCCAATTGTAGCCATGGTAGCTCCTTAAAAAATAATGACTGATTATAGCAGATGCTTGATAAATAAAGGGAAGATGTAGGGGCAGAATCCATTTCTGCCCTTAAAAGTTGTATGTGAAAATTTTATTTGGTAATTGAGATATTCTCTTTATGGTCGATAGCACATTGTGCATCTTTGTCAAAGTCCATTGCTTTTGCATTATCCATCAACACAGGAACAAAAAGAAGTGATACAAAAACCGCTGCAACTGTTCCAGAAATAAGTGCTACACCTAATCCACCGAAGACCGGGTCACTGGCCAAGAGTGCTGAACCCAAGATAATAGCAACAGCTGTTAACATTATAGGCTTAGCACGTGTTGCTGCAGCAACTGCAACAGCTTTACGTTTTGGCAACCCTTCACAAATCATCAATGATTTTGCAAAGTCAATGAGGAGCAAAGAGTTACGCGATGAGATACCAATTAGTGCAATAAATCCTATCAGCGAGGTTGCAGTAAGGAAGAAAGTATCTGTCGTAAACCAATTGGCTACCCAGTGTCCTACAATAACCCCAATAAGTGAGAGGAATGAACCTAAAAGTACAATCCCTGAAATAGCAAAACTCTTATAATAAATCACTAAAAGCAAGAAGATAAGAATCAATGCTGAAATAAATGCAGCACCCAAATCTCTAAAGGTATCTAGTGTGACTTTCATCTCACCATCCCAACAAATCAAAAACTTCTCATGTGTTTTTTTATCTTCTAAGGTAAAGTCAAACATCTGTGTTGATAAACCTGCTTTAGTAACAATATAATCTTTTTCAAAATGTTCTAGCATTTTATCACGGGCTTCAAGTAAAGGATAGACCTGAGAAACCATATCTGTCTCAGCAATAACATTTGTCATACGAGAAAGATCTTTATGCATAATCATATAGTTTGATCTTGCTCTTTGTATATAAACAACTTCTGAAAGAGGTACCATCATTCCTCTCATATTCATAAGGTTTAAAGAGGAAAGCTTACTTTGCAATGCATCGACATTTGATTCAGGTAACATTTTACTGTTTTTGTCCAAAATCAAAAATATATTAATCTGATCAGGTTCATTTTTTGAGTTTTTATGTGCAATAACCATACCTTCAAAAGCCAAATACAAAATATTGTTTACCTGCTTTACACTCAATCCTGATCTCGCGATTTTTTCCTTATCTGGAATAAGCTCATATTTTTCAAAATTTTCATCTGCCATAATATCAATATCTACTAGACCTTCAGTATTGGAAAGTGCATTAGCCACATCCACTGCCAATGATCTAATCTTAGAGAGGTTATCACCATGTACTTCAACCACTATAGATGCTAATGTAGGAGGCCCAGAAGGCTGTTCTATAAACTTGATATTAGTTCCTCTGACAAGCGGACCACAAGCTTTTTGAATAACAGGACGTAATCGTTGTACCATCAAATATGAAGGTTCATTTCGGTGATGCTTATCTGTCAAGTTAACAGCAATTTCTGAAACATTTTCTGTACGCTTCATACTTGCACCTTTGACAAGCCCTGCATAATCAAGTGGAATACCTTGTCCTAGAAAAAGTTCCAAGTTCATAATCTCTGGCTCTTTTTTCAAATAGTCAATCACACACTCACTCACTTTTTTAGTCTGTTCAATTCCTGAACCTGCTGGTGTATCTACATAAATAGAGAAGGTATTGGCACTTTTCCCGGGTAACATTTTAGCCAATACCATTTTAGTAGGAAACATCATCAAAGATAAAAAGAATGCTGCTGCTGTCAAGACAATAACCAATCTTTTCTTTAATTTACTATTAAGGATAGCATAAATAAAACTTTCTAGATTTTTCATTATTTTGACCCTTTCTCTTCATGCTTTTTATCATGATGCTTGTGTTCTGGTTTTTTCAATAATCTTAAACTTAAATATGGTGTAAAGATATAAGCAACGAAAAGTGATGCCACAAGTGCCACTGGTACATTGTATGGAATAGGTTTCATAAATGACCCCATCATCCCCCCAACAAATGCCATAGGAACCATTGTCAAGATAATCGCCAAAGTTGCAATATTTGTTGGCGCACCAATCTCATCCGTCGCTTCAATAAGCAGTTCATCCATTTCTTTGTCTTCCACTCCGTGTGAGTGTAGGTGTCTATGTATATTTTCTATAACAATAATAGCCGCATCTACCAAAAGTCCCAAAGAAAGCAAGAGTGCGAAAAGTGTAATCCTGTTCATTGTTTGTCCTGTCATCCATGCAGTAAAAAGCGTCACTGCCAAAATGGTTGGAACAGAAAAAGTAACAATAAGTGACTCTCTCCATCCTAACGCAAACACCAACATCAAGGCAATAATTACAATAGTAATTATAAGATGATGCATCAGCTCATTTACAGCTTCATCAGCACGCACGCCATAATTTCTTGTGATCAAATAGGATACACCTGCCTTGTCAAACTCATCTTGATATTCTTTTAAAACATCTATGACATTTTCTGCAACAAATACAGCATTTGTTCCCGCTAATTTAGAGATAGTCATGGTGATTTGTTTACGCTCATCGCTCAATGTAGCATTCTCTTCTGATTTAAATAGAATAGATGCTGTTTGAAAGTTTTGAATGTCTATACCTTCTGTTACTTTAGCTACATCTCTTAAATAAATAGGTGATCCCATATATTGTGCAACAATAACAGAATCCACATCATCAACATTCTCTATAGCATTTTCTACACCAAAGATTACCAATTTACCACTATTGGTTTTACCTTTAACATCAGGAACATCCACCGCAACCGATTGCACTGCTTTCATAATTTGGCCAAGAGATAAATGGTATGCGGAAAGTTTACCCATATCCACTTCAATATTATATTGTGCCTTTCTTGCACCTTTGAGTGTTGTTTTAGCAACATTCTTTACAGCACTAATATGTTGTTGTACTTTTCTTACCAATTTAAAGAGTGTTATTTCATCAACATCTTTACCTTCTTTAGGATAAAAAGCAACTGTAACAATAGGAATATCGATATCAATATCAAAAGGTTTAATGAGCGGTTGCATTACACCTTTTGGCATCTTATCCATATTTTGCATGACTTTATCATAAAGTTTAAGATTAGAATCTTCCCTATTTTCACCAATATAATACATAACATTAACGATACCTACATTATCCATAGCCATGCCATAAATATGTTCTATACCACTAATTTCACGTAACTTACGTTCTAATGGATTGACAATAATATTTTCTATCTCTTTAGGTGTAGCTCCTGGCATTGCAACAATCACTGCCCCACCAGAAATAGCAATTTGAGGATCTTCTTCTCTTGGCATCGTACTCAATGCCATATATCCCATCAATAATAGAGCCATACCTAATACTGCGGTAAGTGGGTTATGTAAAAAACCTTTAGCTAATTTACCAGCAATATTGACAATTTGATACTCTTCTTTCTTTTCCATTGTAACCTACTTAATAATTATTTTAGCATACATACCTGGATACACAGAACTACTTTTTTTATCCATTTTCATAATAATTTTAAACTTATGTGTCATAGGATTTGAATTAGGTATAATCGCTGTAATTTTACCAGTTGTTTGAAAACCTATCGATGGTATTTCGATATTTACAATTTTACCCATATTAATATGTTTTAACTGTGTTTCACTGAGCTCTGCCACAATCTTCAGTTTACTTAAGTCAGTTAAAACAACAGCTGGCATACCAGGCATAGCCATCTCACCAACATTGAGGCGTTTTTCAACAATAACACCATCATTCGGTGCATGTATTTCCAAATAATTATACTGATTTAATACTTCATCTTTTTTTGCCAAAGCTTGCTTTAACTGTTCTTCTGATATTTTCACCATATCTTTAAGATTCTTAGCAGCTAATTGTAACTGCTCAAACTCATATTTTGATACCATATTTTTTTTATAAAGTCTCTCATGACGTGCCAGATTAACCAATATATTGTTGTATTGATTTTTATTCATCTGCAGAGCAAGTCTAGCCTGAGATATAGCTAAATCAACTTGACGCTCTGCTGACTCAACTTCTTTGGAATCAATCACATAAATAAGATCACCTTTTTTAACAAGATCACCTTCTGATACTTCCATTTTTTTTACATAACCCATATAACGGCTCGTCAGCATCTTCTGATTATCTGATACTACTGATCCACTCAAATTAATTTCTACAGCATTCAAGGATGCAACGAGAGCCATTGTCAAGATTAATTTTAAAAAAAATTTCATTTACTATCTCCTAGATTTAATAGTTTATTTAGTTCAAATATTTTGGTATTATATGCATTTTTAGATGTTAAAAGTTTCAATAAAATCTCTAACTCTTTTGACTGCTTTATGAGTACATCCGTAATTGATACTATACCTTCCTTATAGCGAGAACTATAATTTTCATAGACTCTTTTTGCAAATTTAAGCTGCTTTCTGTAACTTTTAATATCCGCATATTTACTTAAGATTTCTGTTTTAAGTTTTACAGCCTTTAAGGCAATTCCCGATTTTGCCAAAGCCACTTGATTTTTAACTTTAAGATAATTTACTTTTGCTTTTTCAAGATTTGCTTTGTCTACTCCACCATTAAATACATTCCACTTTGCTTGTATTCCTACTGTGTATGAATCCTTATCTTTAAATTCATTCCATAATGTATTATCACTACTTTGATATTCAGCAAATGCACCAACTGTAGGTAAATTATTAGATTTCTCTACATTTATAGCCATTTTTGAAACACGTAATCCAAGTTTTGCTTTTTTAATATCTATATTTTCTTCTATATTCCCAATATCTATACTTGGGATAGGTGTAATATTTTTTATAGTTTGGATAGATGAAACATCCGTATTGAGTAAAAATGAAAGAAATTGATAAGCAAGATCACGATTAAGTTCTGCCTGATTAAACATACTTTGTGCTTCTGCCAGTCTTGCTTGTACTTCAAGTCTATCTGTCTCTTTTGCATACCCCTCTTTCTGCATATTTCCAATAATATTTTCTAGATGTTTAATATTTTTTATAATTTTTGAAAGATTATGAATATAATTTTGAATAAGTGAAATATCATAAAATGCTTTTTTTGTTTGAAATACTTTTTCATTCAATAATTTTTTAGTATCATATTGACTCATACGCTGCATTGCTTTGGTGATTCGTCCATACTCAGTCAACTTACCACCCGTATATAAAGGCAACATATAACTCACTTTAGTTTGAAAATAATTACGTGCACCTGGATAATTTAGTGACTGTGGCTGTACTTCTAAGATACCTGGGTTTTGCGGGTCAAATTCTGCAAAACCAAAGTCACCAAACGTAGCTTCCCTGCTTTGCAATTTGAAACCAAAAACATTACCAGCATCATTTGAGCGCATACCTGTTAAAGCTACATCCAAGGTACCATAATTTTTGCCCTCTGCTGCTTCTGCTTCGTACGCTTTCATTTGTTCATTAAATCTTGAAATTTTTAGTTCAAGGTTGTTTTTCTTTAACATCTCCAAGGCCCTATTCAATGTTAAGTTCTCAACATTTGCAACCAATGGTAGATATAAAAGTAATAAAAGTAGTGTTGTTTTGATTTTCATTGTCTTACTCCATAATTCAAAATAAAACCTATTTTTAAATAGGGAATTTAGGGAACCTCTAACAATAGGTGATACCCTATATAAATAATACTTATATATATACACGATTATAGCAAATATAAGTCTTATTTATGATTAAAAATGGATCTTATAATAAAAAAAAATGAAGATTGTAAAAGAAGCTATACCTAAGTACACACGTACTTAAGTATAAGTATTTAAAGGTTCCTAGAGTGTTGCATGACTTACAGAGATACAAGCATCAAGCTCCTGTAGTGCTGCAATAACTTCTTTTGTTACATGACCATCTACACGTACAACTGCTAGTGCTTGTTGTTTAGAGTCACGTCCAAGTCTAAAATCTGAGATATTAAGTCCATTATCAGCCATAATTTTCCCTACACTTCCAATCACACCAGGAGTGTCTGTATTGCGGAAAAATATCATTGTCCCTTTTGGTTCTACATCTAAGACATAGTCATCTATCTCAATAATCCGTTGTACAGTATCATCAAATACTGTTCCAGCTATAGAAATCGTACCTTCAGTTGTTGTTAGTTTGATACCAACTTTATTTGTAAATCCAGAGTTATTTGGTTTCACTTCTTTGCTAATATTAATACCACGTTCAGCAGCAACAAATTCTGCATTTACATAGTTAACTTGATCACCAAGAGATTCAGTAAGTACACCAACCGTTGCAAAAGTTCCCATAGATGCTATATGATCAGCCACAGGGCCTGCAGCCATCACTTTGATAGATTTTACTGCCGACTTAGTCACCTGTGAAGAGAGATGTCCAATTTTTTGGATAAGCTCAAGGTATGGTCTTACAAAATCAGGAAGTTCATTCTCTTTGATTGGCAAGTTAAGTGCATTCGGGTAAGAAATACCTTTTGCTGCAGCAATCGCATTTTCAGCTGCTTGAATCGCAATATTTTTTTGTGATTCTTTCGTGTTAGCCCCAAGGTGAGGTGTCACAGTAACATTGTTAAGGTCAAGTAGTGGATGTGCAGTAGCTGGTTCTTTGTTAAATACATCAATCCCTGCTTTGGCTATCTTCCCATTGGTAAGACCTTCTAAAAGTGCGTCTTCATTGAAAAGTCCACCCCTAGCACAGTTGATGAGTATCACACCATCTTTCATTTTAACAATCTCTTCTTTGTCTATCATTCCGATAGTCTCAGGATTTTTTGGTGTATGAATCGTGATAATATCACATGCTAAAATATCTTCAAAGTTTTTTGTATACCCAATGTCCAAATCTGTTGCTTTTGATGCATCAATGTATGGGTCATATGCCAAAACATCCATTTCAAATGCTTTTGCTCTTTTTCCTACACGTGAACCGATGTTACCAAAACCAATGATACCAAGCTTTTTATCTTTAAGCTCTGTTCCATACCAGTCCTGTCTTCTCCATACACGGTCGAGTTTGAGATTGTTATGTGCATAAGGAAAGTCACGTACACATGAAAGCATATGTGTCATCGTAAGTTCAACTGCAGCAATCGTATTTGCTGTAGGTACATTCATGATGACAATACCTTGTTTAGAAGAACCAGGGATATCCACATTATCAACACCTACACCGGCACGAACAACGGCTGTTATTTTTTGTGCTGCTGCTAAAAATGCATCATCTACATCGGTAGAAGAACGGGTAATTGCCACATCAGCCAAAGGAATAATCTCTGAGATAAGTTTATCTTTTGGTTCATCCGCCGCATTTATCAATTCTATTTCACTGTCATTAGCTAAAATATCTAGCCCATCTTGATGAATATGGTCACAAACAACAATTGTCTTTTTTGACATAGTTTAACCTTTATTAAATTTGTAAGTAAGTAGGGAAATAATACGAGTCGTACTATCCGACTACAGAAGTAAAGCGATGTACTTGGGATTTTCTCCCAGAGTACATCTAAAATATTTTATTTTTTTAACATGTCACCGAAAGCATCACCTAAAGTCATGCTATCGTCTTGATCTAGATTGAGTTGCTCCATTGCTTCTCTCTCTTCTTGACGCTCAAGTCTCTTCACCGAAACTCTGATTCTGTCAGTGTTACCATCTATAAATGAAATAACACCTTTAATCTCTTGACCTTTTTCGATTTCATCAAATTTAAGTGGGTGAAGATCTTCAGTTCTGATAAGTGCATCAATATTGTCTTCAAGTGAGATAAATACACCAAAGTCTTTTTTATCTTTTACTGTACCTGTAACAACTGTACCGTTTTTATGTGTTTCTGCAAATGCTTTTACTGGAGATGCTTCAAGTGCTTTTTTAGAAAGTGAAACCTTACCCGCGTCTCTATCGATTTTAATAATCTTCACTTCTACTTCGTCACCAACTTTAAGTTCTGACTTAGCATTTTTAGATTTGTCCCAAGAGATTTCTTGGTTATGCAAAAGACCTTCAACAGCCCCTACTTTTACAAATGCACCAAAGTCAGTGATAGATGTCACTGTACCAGTCACTACATCTCCAACTCTGTTAGATGATGTAAATGCATCCATTGGTTTTGGAAGAAGGTTTTTAAGACTTACTCTAAGTCTTCTACCTTCTTTATCTACTTCAATTACTTCAACATTAATTTCAGAATTGTTTTCTAAGTAATCTTTAGGGTGTTTAACATTTTTATCCCAAGAAATTTCAGATACATGAAGGAATGCTTCAAGATCTTCGCCAAGATCAACAAATACACCATAAGGTTCAATGTTAGAAACTGTAGCAGTTACTGTATCACCTACACCGATAATTGCATCAATGTCAGCCCAAGGATCAGGATTTGCATCTTTTATAGAAAGTGAAAGGTGTCTTTTCTTTTTATCATACTCAAGTGCAATAACATTTACTTCATCACCTTCAGCAAAATATTTAGAAGGGTTTACCGGCCCTTTGTGAGAAATTTGTGAATAGTGAACAAGTCCGTCCATCCCACCAACATCTACAAACATACCGTAAGAAGTAATCTTCTTAATTGTTCCAATTACTGGTTCTTTGTTTTCAAGAAGTGCACCAACGATTTCGTCAGTTTTTGCTTTGTCACGCTCAATAAGCTCTTTTCTTGAAACAACTACTGAACCTTTCTCTTTATCAACTTTAACGATAACAGCTTTTACCTTTTTACCTATAGATTCTACTCCTGGCTTTGAAGAAAGGTAAGAAAGTGTACGAGGCATAAAAAATTCTAAACCATCAACTTCAACAACGTATCCACCTTTATTTTTCTTAGTCACGATACCTTCGATGATGTATTCTTGATCTTCATCATACTCAGCGATAAATTCGTTAAGTGCAACACGTCCAAGTGCAGCTTTATGAGAAATACGTCCTCTTCCCATTGTTACAACTTCGATTGTATCATTTACTGCGAAAGTAACATTACCCTCTTCATCTGTAATCTCAGCAAGGTCAAGATTTGCATCTCTACCACCACCGATGTCTACAACTACCAAGTTATCTTTTTCATCAATCTTAACGATTGTACCTGTAACTAAATCACTTTTTGATTCTGATTTTTTAAACGATTCCTCAAGCATCGCCTCAAAATCTACTTCTTCTATTTCGATATCTTCGAACTTCATACCTATCCTTATGTGTACACAAATTTTGCGTTATTATACCTTTTTAAACATAAATGTGGCTTATAGAAATGTGAAC